>QGVC01000259.1 GCA_003242645.1 Pseudomonadota bacterium | reverse complement strand
CGACTCCATCACCTCCGAGGTCACGGCAGTCCACGGATCACGCGAATCCGTCTTGCCTGCCACCTCCTCGCCGGTGATGCGGTGGACGCGCTTGCCCGTCGGATCCGTGACATCCCAGATGTACGAAACCTTGGTGCCGTCCTTCTCCTTCGCGGCGACGATGTAGCCGCGCAGTGTGAAGTCGGCGCGATCCGACGGCGACTTGGCCACCGACACGTTCTTCTGCTGCAGGCCCTGAGCGAGTTGGGCAGCAAGCTGATTGCCGACCGCTTCAGGCGCACCGATAACCGGAGCGATTGAGATTTGCGTTGGTGCGGGGGATGGCTGGACAGCGGTTTGTGATAACAGCTGCGAATTATCCCCCGAAGTACCCAAAATGTTTGAATCACTACTGCAGGCAGTGAGGCCTGCGGCGAAAATCGTTGCCAGCGCTGCGAACGCAAGCCTTCTCAAAAGGTGCGACGCCGCAGCAGCATGGATGGTCGTCACGTTGACGTCCCCCTCTTATGTCCCGCTGTTCAACCGGCAGCCGACGTACCAACTCTGCGGCCTCTGAGAGAATCCGGTACACGCACGCGAATCCTGTAACTCCTGCGTCGAGAGGCGTCCAGATCGTTTGCCCCCAGCAGGCCGTGTAGTGCCCCTTAGCCGCCTGAACGAGCCGGTGTTTTCTGTGGATGAAGGCCTAGGTCAAGACAATGGCGGAGATTTGGCGGCCGTAATCCGGCTCTTTCCTAAGCGTTGCGCGGCGATAGCTGAAGAAAAGTGATTCGTTTTCATAACTGCACAGGGACCGCCGTTCGACCACCGCCAACCCTGTTTGAATCAGCCGGTGCTCGACATAGCCCGGGAGATCAAATCTCGGACGCGCATCGGGCGCAGGCCGGACGAAGAATCGAGCGTTGTTCCTATCGGCGGCAAGGAATTCGGCTTCGAATTCCGGGCCGACCTCATAAGCGGCTTGGTTAATGCAGGGGCCAATAGCAGCGCGAATCCGGTCGCGGCGGGCGCCGAGGCCGATCATGGTCTCTATGGTTGATTCGAGAATGCCAGCCAGCGCGCCGCGCCAGCCGGCGTGAGAGGCGGCAATCACTCGCGCAATCGGATCGGCGAAAAGAACCGGGGTACAGTCCGCCGCCAGAGCACCGATCACGAGACCAGGCGTGCGCGTAACCAGCGCATCGGCGCGGGGAATCTGCTGCGGATCGAAAGGCCGGTCGACGACGAGCGCTTTCGCGCTGTGGATCTGATACAGGGTCAGAACCTCGTCGCGAGGAGCGCCCAATGTTCGGGCGACGCGCGCCCGATTCTGGCGGACGAGATTCGGATCGTCCTTGGACCCCAAGCCGCAATTCAGGCTGTCGTAGAGGCCAGTGGAAACGCCACCCTGCCGCGTGAAAAAGCCATGGCTGACACCTGCGATGTCGCTTAGGCAGTCGGCGCGAATGATCGTTCCGTCTACAGCCATTTGTATTCCCTTTTCACCCACCTGGTGGGAAAGGCGGCAACACAGGGACGCCGGAGCGCACGCACACGACCTTGAATCGGCCACCCATGCCGAGTGGATCAGCAATGCGCTGCACGCTTGCCTCTATCAAACCGGCTTCGCTGGGTCGAGCTGCGGACATGAGCTTGCCTGCGCGTTCAGCCAACCCCATGCCGAATAGGAATTCGGACTGTGTGATTGGGCCGTCCACAGCCAGTCCGCGTTCGACGCACAAATCCTTGAACTCGGCAAAATCGACGTGGGCGGTCAAATCCGTCTCGCCAGGCTTTTCGAAAATCGAGGCGTACCGGTGGCGGCTGACCGCCTGCAAGGTTTCACCAAATGCCGTTTCCGTGTGGCCGTAGTCGATGAAAAGGGCCGCAAGCGGCTGTGTCGACCATTGGCGCAACACATCGGCGATTGGTGCGAAATCCGGGTGAGTTTCGAGAACTTCGCCTTCCTGCGGCGCACGGCCGGCAGGAAGCCGCGGAGGATGAGCCGGAGCACCGGGCACCAACTCGAAGCATTCGTGCGAATCGAGCCCGACACAGCGCTCGCGCCATTCACCGGCGGTGAACACAAGCTGGCGCACGGGAAGAGCGTCGAGAAACTCGTTCGCCAGGATGATTGTCGGCCGGATTCCGGCAATGGCAGGCGTAAACTCGTCGTGCCATGACACGGGCACGTGTTGGAGCGCCGGGGCAAGCGTCTGGCGCTGAGTTTCCCGGAGAAAGGGATTGCTCTCGACCAGACGGAGCTGGATGGCTTCCAAAAAACCGGGAACGACCCGAGCCGCCCGCAACGCATCGCTCATCATCGTTCCACGCCCCGGACCAAGCTCGATCAGGTCAACTTGCGGCGGCGCGCCCATCGCGCGCCAGGCCACGGCGGCCCATATCCCAATCAACTCGCCGAAGATCTGACTGATCTCCGGTGCCGTCGTGAAATCGCCGCTTGCGCCAATGGCGGGTTGACCACGGTAGTACCCATGATCCGGGTCATTGAGACAGGCGCGCATGTACTCCAGAACGGGCAGCGGCCCCTCGCGCCTGATCCGCTCCTTGAGCTTCAAGGCGAGAGGTGTCGGCTGCTGCTCGCTCGTCATCGCGCTCCTACGGCTGGCTTACAGGGGAAGAGCGGGCCCGCGCGGCGCGGATGAAGTACAGGCCAGCCAGGATCATCGGGATCGAGTAGGCAATGCCAGGGGTCAGGAACCCAATGGTCAACGGATGCAATGGGTCGGGCTGGCGGAAGAACTCACAGAAGGAGCGTGCCACGCCGTAGCCAACCATGAACGTGCCCGCGACGAGGCCAGGGCTCTTGAGCGCGTGGGCTTGGTGGGTCATCCAGCGGAGCACCAGGAACAACACCAGCCCCTCGAGAAATGCCTCATAAAGCTGGCTGGGATGGCGCGGCGTCGGCTCGATAGCGGCGTACTGGTACATGGCCTCGGGGAACACCATACCCCATGGCACCTCTGTCGGACGGCCGAAAAGCTCACCGTTAATGAAATTCGCGATGCGGCCGAAGAAGAGGCCGATCGGTACGGCGGCCGCACACATGTCCATGGAGGACAAGGGCGAGACACCGGCGCGCCGGGCAAAGGCCCAAATGGCGATTCCGCAGCCGACCAGCGCCCCGTGGAACGCCATGCCACCACGCCAGACCTGCGGAATTTCGGCCGGATGGTTCAGGTAATAGAGCGGTTCGTAGAAGAGGACGAATCCGAGACGGCCGCCCAAAACCACGCCCAGCGTCATGAAGAACAGCAGGTCGTCCGTCTTCTCCACGCCGAAAGGTGGCTTGCCTCCCGACCACAGAGCAGGGTTTCGCAGCAACCGCCGGATATAGAGCCAGCCGAGGACGAGCCCCGCCATATAGGCGAGGCCGTACCACTTCACCGTGACCGGGCCGAGCTGGAACGCGACCGGATCGATGTTTGGAAACGGGAGGGCGAGAAAGCTCGCGAAAGAACTCATCGACAGCCTGTGTGGAAGCGGAAGTTTAGCGGCTCGCCAGCAACATTGCTGCGCGCCGGACGTTGACGGGTCGGTGCGGCTAATGTCAACCGGGTGCGCCGATATGCTTGCGCGGGAGCGCGGCGGCACCCATAGTGACTGACATGTCTCCCATAGATAGCGACTGGCGCTAATCCAATGACCCAGACCACCAATCGCTTTTTCGACGAGTTGGCCAAGATGATGACGGATGCGGCAGGCGCCGCCCAGGGTCTGCGCCGCGAGTTCGAGTCGTTCATGAAAGCCCAGGGCGAGCGTATCTTACGCGAGATGGATCTCGTCCGGCGCGATGAGTTCGATGCCGTCAAGGCGATGGCCCAGCGCGCCCGGGAGGAGAATGAAAAGCTCGAGGCTCGAATTGCGGCTCTGGAAGCCGAATTGGCCGCTCTCAAGGGCAAAGCTTAAGCCTTTCCGGGCCGCCGTGAGTCGCTTGCTGTTTCGGCGCTGACACTGCTCGCAACATCCCCAGGTTTTGCATCAGTCGCGCACACGTCCTCCAAAAGCGGCGCAAAATGGCTTGCATCGCCCGAAACTCATCACTTTGGCCGTGGACAATGGGAGGGTGAGCTTGCGACTCGTCCCTTGCATCTGTTTTGGTCGCTCCCGCTCAGCAGCCGGTTGATCCGGTTCATCACAGCGTCCGGCGCTGATCGTCGTGAGGGGATCAGGGGATGTGAGCGTAGATCCTCAAACATCGCGGCGGAACAACAAGGGGGATGGCTGGGAATGGCATCGGCGGAAGCAGGCTATCAGCGCATGAGCAATCCAATCGATATCGTCGAACAGATAGCCCATAACAACGGCTGGGCGTGTGACCGCACTGCGGATGACGAAGTTACGCTGATCGTTGCGGGGAGCTGGACGGATTATCACCTCTCGCTCAACTGGCGCGAGGATCTCGAGGTGCTGCATCTGGCTTGCGCCTTCGATTTCAAGGTCCCGGACAACCGTCTGACCGAAATTTACAAGCTGATAGCGCAGATCAACGAGCAGCTCTGGCTCGGCCATTTCGATCTTTGGACCCAGGAAGGACTGATCATGTTCCGCCATGGGCTGATGCTCAACGGCGCGCTGGCGACGCCGCCGCAGGTGGAGGCCTTGTTGAAGGCAGCCCTTGAGGCCTGCGAGCGGTACTATCAGGCCTTCCAGTTCGTCGTCTGGGCTGGAAAGGAAAGCCGGGAGGCCCTCGTCTCCACGATGTTTCACACCGAGGGGCAAGCTTAGGGCCTGCTCAGACGGCAAACTATACGTTAACTTGCCCAAAGGCAGCAGCATCGGCGGCTGGTGACGAGCGCCAGGGTGGCGCGTTATTGGGATACGGCCTACAGAATGGATTGGGCGGGATTAGGCTCGCATCCATGAGAGACTGCGGCTGTTGGTGTCTTTAATCGAGTGGAGCTCGACGCGGTGTCGTTCAGCCTGAAGGGCAAGTTGTTGCTGGCCGGCGCGGGCAAGATGGGCGGGGCCATGCTGGCCGGGTGGCTCAATCGCGGCTTGGCGCCGTCGCCGCACCTCCCGCCGGCTCCCGCGCCCCCCCCCCCAAGCGCCGCGCTCCTTTCTCGGCCTGGCCTCGAGGTCCGGCCCCCGGGTGCGCCCCTGCCGGAGCCGCCCCCAGTCA
>QGVC01000258.1 GCA_003242645.1 Pseudomonadota bacterium | reverse complement strand
CGCCTTGGGGTTCGCCTTGAGGGTTTCGAGGATGTATTCGAGCGCGTAAACCTTCGTGTTCGATTCGTCATTATATTCGCCGTACTTCTTTATGTAGCGCTCGATGAACTCCTCCATCTCCGGCGTGCGAATTTCCGGCGTCGAGGCCCCGCCGACGGAGATGAAGCCGTTCGCAAGATCGCCTGCGCCCTCCTGGAGAACCTTCGCATCGTGCGCGGTTTCGGTGGAGATGATTCCCTGATAGCCGAGCTCGCGGGCCGCGCGGATCAATAGCGGGGCATTTCCAGGCGAAACACCGGAAAGAACAAGCAAGTCTGGTTTCAACTTCACGATCGGCGTCAAGACCGGTGTGAAGTCGCGTGTATCGTTCTGATAGGTGTCATTCTGCGCAACAACCTCGAGCCCCAGAGCCTTCGCGGCAGCAACACCGGCGTCCCGCTGGCTAAGCGGGTCCGATTCATTTGCGGCAACGAAGGCAACGGTCTTTACGCCTCTATTTTCTTTCAAGTACTTGTAGATCGCTGGCGCTGATTGATAGCTGGCCACCATGCCAAGGATCGCATTGGATGCGGGTGGCGTATAAAGCTCTTTGGGAAATGCATAAGGGATATAAATAATGCCTTTGGATTCCGCGACCGGCCTCACAGCCGCCGCACCGTCATCGACGTTTGGACCGACGACGTAGCGGATCCCTTCTTGCGCCATCTTCTCCATGCCGGCAATGGCGCGCCTCGGGTCCTTTTGATCGTCGAAAGTGACGATTGTGATCTTGTAGGTCGTGTCTCCGATCTTCACGCCACCTTTTTCATTGAGCCAGTCTGCGCGCGTTTGCATCGAGCGCACGTTCGAAATGCCCCAGGCGGCAGCTGGTCCGCTCGTGACACCGACAAATCCAATTTTGAGCTCTTTCTCCTGTGCTTGTGCGGAAAATGGCACCACCGCAAAGGCTAAGCCTGCGAGCGTAGCGCAGAGCGCCACTCTAATCGTCGGCATTCGCATCTTTGTGTCTCCTCCACTAGCATCGCGTATTGTTGTCATGTTCTGCCTGGGGCACGCGACCTTTCCATCGAAATACGCCCGTGCCAGATTGTCAACATTGACCGGCAGAACTGTATACAATACGGTCTGCAATTCGATACGACAGCGCGTACAGCTGCCGGATCTCCGTTAGGCAAATTCCGTGCCGAAACGTATCCGAAGGTGCATAGCCCAGTGGCTATCAGGTTCGCGAAGGCTTGAGGACAGGAATGACGAAAATCCGTGTGATCGCCGGTCCCTATGAATTCGAAGCCGCTCTTGAAACAGAGCTTGCTCCCAAAACATGCGAGGTTTTCAGGAAGTTATTGCCGTATCGTCAGAAATTGATTCACGTGCGGTGGAGTGGGGAAGGGTGCTGGATTCCACTTGGCGACACGGATTTCGGTCTCGGTTTCGAGAATGCAACGAGCTATCCGGCACCCGGTCAGTTCCTTCTCTACCCCGGCGGTTACAGCGAGACGGAGATATTGCTGGCCTACGGAAGTGTCTGTTTTGCGAGCAAGATGGGTCAATTAGCAGGCAATCACTTCCTGACGATCACGAAGGGGCAGGAAAATCTCGTGGCGCTCGGCAAAAAGACGCTTTGGGAAGGTGCGCAGGACATCACCTTCGAGCAGCTGTGAGAGTGGACTGCGGGGAGCCATGTCAGCACTCTCCGACCTGCGCGTGAATGGTGACCGCCTCTGGTCGACGCTCATGGAAACCGCGGCGTTCGGAGGGACGCCGAATGGCGGCATTTGCCGGCTTGCACTCTCCGAGGAAGATCGGCAGGCGCGCGACTGGCTTCTCGCCCGCGCCAAGGAGGCAGGTTGGCAGACGGGGGTCGATGATATTGGAAACATCTATATTCAGCGAAACGGTCGCGATCCTTCCCGCTTGCCGGTGGCGATCGGCTCCCACCTCGACACCCAGCCTACGGGCGGTAAGTTTGACGGCGTTTTGGGCGTGCTCGCAGGTCTCGAGGTGCTCCGCACGCTAGACGATAAAGGCATCGAAACGGAGGCGCCCGTCTGCCTGATCAACTGGACGAACGAGGAAGGCGCGCGCTTTGCCCCGGGGCTCATGGGCTCCGAGGTATTCACCGGAGATATGCCGCGAGAAACGGCGTGGAGCCGGAAAGACAATAACGGCATCAGTGTCGGCGAGGCGTTGAAAGCGATCGGCTTTGCCGGAGGTGAAAAGGCCGGCGGTCGCCGATTTGCTGCGATGATCGAGCTGCATATCGAGCAGGGGCCGATCCTCGAGGCCCGCAATATTCCGATCGGTATTGTCGAATCCGCGAAAGGCCAGCTCTGGTTCGATGGCCTGGTCCAAGGGCGCGAAAGCCACGCGGGTACAACGCCAATGGATCTGCGGCGCGACGCGCTAACCGCATTCGCCGCCTTTGCGATTGAAGTCGAGCGGATCGCACGCGCCGAGGCGCCGGCCGGCGTCGGGACGATCGGCGTGGCGCACATCCGTCCAGGATCGCGAAATACGGTTCCGGGCAGCGTTTGTTTCACCTTGGAATTTCGCCATTCGGACGCCGAACGGCTGGAGGCAATGCGCAGGGCTGCGGAAGCCGCAGCGCAGCAAATTTCAGCAGATCGCGGCGTTCGCATCGAACTCGACTGCATTTGGCAAAAGGCGCCGGTGACATTCGACCCAAACGTCGTCGCTGCAATTGCCAGGGCGGCGGAACGGTGCGGCTACGACTTCATCCGCATGACATCGGGTGCCGGCCATGATGCCGTGGCCGTAGCCAAAGTCATGCCGACGGCGATGATCTTCATCCCCTGCAAGGACGGGATCAGCCACAACGAAGCCGAAAGTGCGACACCGCAGGATTGCGCTGCGGGCGCCAGCGTCTTGTTGCACAGCGTGTTGGAACTAGCGGGTGTATCTGCCTAATGACTGATCAAACCTACCCTCGCGATCTTCTCGGTTACGGACGTAATCCACCTGATCCTCGCTGGCCGGGTGGTGCCCGCATCGCCGTCCAGTTCGTCGTGAACTACGAGGAGGGCGGTGAAAACTGCATCCTCCACGGAGACACGGCCTCGGAGGCTTTCCTATCGGATGTCCTCGGCGCCCAACCTTGGCCGGGTCACCGGCACATGAACGTCGAGAGCATGTACGAGTACGGTGCTCGCGCAGGCTTCTGGCGCTTGTGGCGGATATTTACGAGCCGCGGCCTTCCCGTCACGGTTTACGGGGTGGCGACAGCCCTCGCGCGCAGCCCGGAGCAGGTCGCTGCCATGAAGGAGGCGGAATGGGAGATCGCGAGCCACGGGCTCAAGTGGATCGAATATCGCGACATTCCGGAGTCGGTGGAGCGGGAGCACATGAGGGAGGCTATTCGCATCCACCGCGAAGTCACGGGTGAGCGCCCGTACGGCTGGTACACCGGCCGATGCTCCGCAAACACTTTGAAGCTCGTCATTGAGGAAGGAGGGTTCCTCTATTCGTCGGACTCTTACGCCGACGATCTACCCTACTGGGTGAAATCCGAGCGCGGCCCGCACCTCATCATTCCCTACACGCTCGATGCCAACGACATGCGGTTCATCAACGCGCAGGGGTTCGCCCACGGGGAGGACTTCTTCCAATATCTGAAGGACTGCTTTGATGTGCTCTACGCCGAAGGCGCGGATGCTCCGAAGATGATGTCCGTCGGTCTGCACTGCCGTCTGGCGGGGCGTCCGGGCCGAGCGGCCGGGCTGCTGCGCTTTCTGGACCACGTTCAAAGCCACTCCGGCGTCTGGATCGCGCGGCGCATTGATATTGCCCGCCATTGGCACGAGCATCATCGGCCTTCGTGACCGGTTTGGTCCCGCCATCCGGAGGGTTGCTGACACCTCTCGCTGTCGAGCCGATCGCTCGGTGTGACGGTTGCCACGAAACGACAAATGTCGGCAGCACTCGTGGCAACCTGTTGTCCCGACGGAGGGTGGAGGGCCCGGGTACGTCCAGTTTTCTGATTGGGACATCATAAGGCGCTTCCTCTTCTTGCGCTCGGGGGCACCAGGCCTGTCGAACAATTGCGTCCCGCCAGGAAACCAACGATAAAATCGACAGGGATGTCTGCCCGCAGATCAAGCTCGGGAGGAAACGATGAAACGCCCACTTGCCGTACTCGCGGCATTCGCCTTCGCCGTTGGCATCGGCCCCGCACAGGCCCAGTCTCCGACCGGCAAGGTGACGGTCTCGACCTCCTATTCGAAGGATGTGACCGATCCCTTCAAGAGAGCCTTCGAGAAGGCCTATCCAGGCGTTACGCTCGACGTGCAGAACCGCAATACCAACGCGGGCGTGAAGTACCTCGAAGAGACCAGAGCCAACAATCAGACGGACCTGTTCTGGGCTTCCGCGCCGGATGCGTTCGAGGTGCTCAAGGGCAAGGGGCTCCTGCAGAAATACCAGCCCAAGGCGACGGGCATTCCGGAGAAGATCGGCGCCTTCCCGATCAACGATCCGGACGGCTACTACTTCGGGTTCGCGGCCTCCGGGTACGGCATCATGTGGAACGAGCGCTACGCCAAGGCCAATAATCTGCCGGAGCCGAAGGAGTGGAGCGATCTTGCCAAGCCGGTCTATTTCGACCACGTCGCAATCGCAGCACCTTCTCGTTCCGGCACCACGCATCTCACCATCGAAACCATCCTGCAGGGTGAAGGCTGGGAACAGGGGTGGCGAACCATCAAGGAAATGGCGGGCAACTTCCGGCAAGTCACGGAGCGCTCCTTCGGCGTCCCCGAAGCCGTCAACTCCGGCGAGGTGGGCGTCGGCATCGTGATCGACTTCTTCGCCTTCTCGGCCCAGGCCTCCGGCTTCCCAGTCAAGTTCGTCTACCCGACGGTGACGACGATTGTGCCGGCCAACGTCGCCATCGTCGCCAACGCGCCGAACAGGGCCGGCGCGGAAGCCTTTATTGAGTTCCTCCTGTCGCCGGAAGGCCAGGAGATCTTGTTGGAGCCGAGCATCCGCCGGCTACCGATCAACCCGGCCGTCTACGAGAAGGCACCCGCCGACTACCCAAATCCGTTCAAGGACCCCTCGCTCGGCGCACGGGTCAAGTTTGACGTGGACATCCCCGGCAAGCGCACGCC
>QGVC01000257.1 GCA_003242645.1 Pseudomonadota bacterium | reverse complement strand
TTTAACCTTTTTCCCGCGGAAGGGGTTTGGTCACTTGTCCAGCACGCCCATGATGTCGCTCTCCTTCATGATGAGCACTTCCTGCCCATCGATCTTGACCTCGGTGCCCGACCACTTGCCGAACAGCACCTTGTCGCCGACCTTCACGTCGAGCGGAATGATCTTGCCAGACTCGTCACGAGCACCCGGCCCGACCGCGATGACCTCGCCCTGCTGGGGCTTCTCGGCCGCGGTGTCGGGAATGATGATCCCGCCGGGGGATTTCTGCTCGTTCTCGACGCGCCGCACGACGACGCGGTCATGGAGGGGACGAAATTTCATAGTCTCAGCGCTCCCGCGATTGGGGTGTTTCAAGGTCAGATGTCTGGGATTGAATTAGCACTCATGAAGGCCGAGTGCTAACAGCCCCGCTTGATACGAATGAGCGACAGCCTTGTCAACACCGGGCACAGGAGGGGAGGCGCGGGCAACAGCTGTCGCAAGCCAATGAGTCCTCTCTAACAGGTGGCCTGCAGTTTGTCTTTTCATTTTCCGCTCGAAGGCTAAGGCCCGCGCAACCGCATCTTGCGATGCTGTCTTCGACCGCGGTGACAGCCGCGGACATGCCGTCTACGATGGACCAGAGCCGGGGGCATGCTGAACCGCTTCACGGAGGAGGGAAAGTATGTTGACGGGAGCCGGGCTCCGCGTTGCTGTTCTATTTGCATGTGCCGCCGTGCTGACTGGAGCCGCCGAGGCGCGGACAGTGACGTGGGCGAGATCCGGCGATGCCCTCACTCTCGATCCGCATGCTCTGAATGAAGGTGTGACGCACGCTCTGGCGCACCAGATCTACGAGCCGCTCATCATCCGCGATAGCCAGGGCAAACCGCTTCCGGCGCTCGCCGAGTCCTGGGAGCTAACCGCCGATCCAACGGTCTGGGAGTTCAAGCTGCGCAGCGGTGTGAAGTTTCATGATGGCAGGCCGTTCACCGCGGATGACGTCATCTTCTCGTTCAAACGCGCCCTCCAGCCGGCCTCCGACATGAAGCAGCTGCTGTCCTCAGTCGACGAGCTGATCAAGGTCGACGACCATACGCTGCGCATCAAGACCAAGGGGCCGAACCCGCTTCTACCTGCAAACCTCACCGACTTGTTCATCATGAGCAAGGGATGGGCGGAGGAGCACGGTGCCACCAAGGTTCAGGATGTAGAAAATGGTGAGCAGAGCTTTGCCGCGCTCAACGCCAACGGCACCGGCCCTTTCGTGCTCGTCAGTCGCGAGCCCGGGCAAAAAACGGTTCTGCGCCGCAATGATACGTACTGGGGCAGAGGCCAGGTCCCGCTCGAAATCTCCGAGCTGATCTATCTTCCCATCCAGTCCGACGAGAAACGTATTGAGGCGCTGCTTTCGGGTGAGGTCGATTTCGTTCAGGACGTGCCGGTGCAGGACATCAAGCGCCTGCAGGAGGACGACGGCGTACGTGTTGTCGTCGGCCCGGAGAACCGCTCAATTTTTCTCGGACTGAACGTCGGCGATGCTGAGCTGGCGACGTCAGACGTCAAAGGCAAGAACCCGTTCGCTGACAAGCGTGTGCGGCATGCCATCAACATGGCCGTAAACCGCCAGGCAATTCAGCGCGAGGTCATGCACGGGCAATCAATCCCGACCGGCATCATCGTGCCTCCTGGGGTCAACGGCTACAGCAAGGAGCTCGACGTCATCCCGCCGAACGATATTGAAACCGCCAAGGCGTTAATGGCGGAGGCTGGATATCCCGACGGGTTTTCGGTGACGCTCAATTGCCCCAACGACCGCTACGTCAACGATGAGGCGATTTGCAAGGCGGTGGTGGAACAGCTGGCGCAAATCGGTATCAAGGCCCAGCTGGTTGCGCTGCCGAAAGCCGCTCACTTCCAGCTCATCCAGAATTTGAAGTCGGATTTCTATCTGCTCGGGTGGGGCGTGCCGACTTTCGACAGCCATTACATCCTTTCGCATCTTTACCACACCAAGACCGATCGGCAGGGAACTTGGAATGGCACGCGCTATTCCAATCCCGACGTCGACAACATGATCGACAGTCTTACGTCAGAAGCCGACCTCGTCAGGCGTAATGAAACGATGGTCAACATCTGGCGGATTTTGCAGGAAGAGACGATTTACATCCCCATCCACATCCAAACGATGACCTATGCGATGAAGCCGGATCTCGAGATTGCGGTCGATATCTCGAACCAGCCAAAGCTGAAGTTAATGAAAGTGCGGAAGTCGAATTGAGGGATTCGGTTTATTGACTTCGCAGCTTATTAACTTCGCGGATCGCAGCGTTTCCGCAGTAGAACTTCCTAAGTGGAGAGCGAGCAAAGCCGGCCGGATTGGAACCTGAGTAGCGGCCTCACCGTTTTCCGCGTTGATCCGAATGCGGAGGACATCATGGCTGCGGATCAGATCAGAGCGGGCACCGCTCTGTTGCAACGTCTTTTGGCAGCGGCACTTCTTGCGACCCTATTGGCGGATCAGGCGGCCGCTCAGGTCGAAACCCCGCTCGATGTGCTCGCCGTCCGGGTCCGCGAGCAGGGATATCCGTGCGATAACCCGATCAACGCAGTTCGCGACGAGGCCGCCTCGCAGCCGAACCGCACTGTCTGGCGCCTCCAGTGCAGCAACGCGAGCTACCGCGTCGTCCTTCATCCCGACATGGCCGCCGATATCGAGGTCCTTAATTAGCAGCGGTAGATCACGGCCTGACGTTCGCGCCGAGCCAATCGATCGCCGCTTCCACGCCGCCGCGGCCGTGAGGAATCCCGAGGGCCTTGAGGCCCGCCTCGACCACGCCGAGCGTGCCGAGCACCATGGGAGCGTTGACATGGCCCATGTGGGCGATGCGGAAGGCCTTGCCTGACAACGGGCCGAGACCGACCCCGAGGATCACCCCGCACTTCTCGCGCGCGTAATCGATCAATGGTTGAGGGCTATCCCCCCTCTGCCACAGCACCGTCGTAACAGAATTGGCGCGCTCTTTGGGGTCGGTGATATTGAAGGTGAGCGCCTCGCCCTCCGACCAGACGGCTACAGCCCGCCGCACGGCCTCGGCCAGCAAGCGGTGTCGCTCGAACGCGGCCTCGAAACCTTCCTCGAACAGCAAGTCGAGCGCCCGCCGCAGGGCGAAGATGAGATGCTCCGGCGGTGTCCCGCAGTACTTCTGATAGTGCTCCTCACCCTCGCGAAAGCCCCAGTCCCAATAGGGAGTGTTGAGGTCTGCGGTTTTGTGAAGAGCGAAGGCGCGTTCGCTCGCCGCCACCAGCCCAAGCCCTGGCGGCGTCATCAGGCCTTTCTGTGAGCCTGAAACGGCGACATCGATGCCCCAGGCGTCCATCTCGAACGGCATGGTGCCAAGCGAGGCCACGGCATCGACCATGAACAATGCCGGATGGCTGGCAGCCCGAATGGCCTTCGAAATCGCCGGGATGTCGTTCACGACACCTGACGCCGTATCGACCTGGACCACCAGGATGGCCTTAATCTCGTGCCCCTTGTCTGCGCGCAGCCGCTCCTCGACTTGATCGGGCCGCACGGCCCGGCGCCAGTCGCCTTTCAAGACTTCGACCTGTACACCCAGCTTCTGAGCCATCTCGCCCCAACCGAGGGCGAACCGTCCGCTTTCGAGGACCAGAATCTTGTCGCCGCGCGAGAGCACGTTGCAGAGAGCGGCTTCCCACGCCCCATGGCCGTTGGCTGCGTAAATATACGTGTGGCCGTTGGTACGGAAAACGCGTTTGAGGTCTTCGAGCAGGCTCATCGTCACGTCGAGCAGCCCGCCCGAGTAAATGTCGACCGCCGGCCGGTGCATGGCCCGCAGGACCTCGTCGGGAACGGTTGTCGGCCCAGGGATGCTCAGGAACTCTCGGCCAGCGGCGACACTCATTGGCGCATGCTCCTTCTCGGCTCAGGGCGAAAGGTCTGGTCCAGATGGATCAGGAGGTCAAGCTGACGATCAGGAGGCTTCATAAAACCGGATCGGCTCGCCCTGGCCCGTACCGATCACCTCACCTTCCCACATGACGCGGTGGCCGCGCACGAATGTGCCGACCGGCCATCCCGTGACCGTTACGCCATCATAGGGCGTCCATCCGCAGCGGCTCGCGATCATGGAGTTTTCGATGGTCTGCTGCCGTTTCAGGTCGACGACGGTCAGGTCTGCATCATAGCCGATCGCGATCCGGCCCTTGTTGCGGATGCCGAAGAGCCGCTGGGGTCCGTGGCTCGTGAGGTCGACAAATCGCTCGAGCGACAGCCGTCCCGCGTTCACGTGGTCGAGCATGATGGGCACCAGCGTTTGCACGCCAGTCATGCCGGAATGGCTTTGGGGGTAGGGGTGCTCCTTCTCATCCCGCGTGTGTGGTGCGTGGTCGGAGCCGAGAACATCGACGATGCCGGAAGAAAGAGCTGACCAGAGCGCACTCCTATGATGCTCATCGCGCACGGGCGGGTTCATCTGCGCATATGTGCCGAGCCGTTGATAGCAGTCGGGCGCCACGAGGGTCAGGTGATGCGGTGTCACCTCAACGCTCGCCCATTCCTTGTGCTCGGCGAGAAAGGCCACTTCCTCAGCCGTCGAAACATGCAGGACGTGAATGCGGCGGCCGTGCTTCTCGGCCAGCCGCACGATGCGTTGTGTGGCTGTCAGGGCCGCGATTTCATCGCGCCACTCGGGGTGTGATGAGGGATCACCCGGCCGCCGCAGGCCGGCCCGCTCTCTGAGCCGCGCTTCATCCTCGGCATGGAATGCGGCGCGGCGCCGGATCGTCGCGACGATCCGGTCGAGCGTTGGCTCATCCTCGACCAGCAGGTCTCCGGTGGACGACCCGACGAACACCTTGATCCCCGCCGAGCCTTCCAGGCGCTCGAGCTCGGGGATGTCGTTCACATTGTCGTGCGTCGCGCCGACGTAGAACGCGAAGTCGCAGAACATGCGGTGGCGGGCGCGGCGGACTTTGTCGGCGAGCGCGTCTGCGCTGGTCGTCGTTGGCCGGGTGTTCGGCATCTCGAAGACGGCTGTGACTCCGCCAAGCACGGCGGCGCGGCTTCCCGTTTCGAGATCCTCCTTCTGCTCCAGGCCCGGCTCGCGGAAATGAACCTGCGTGTCGATGACACCCGGCAGAATGTGCAGAC
>QGVC01000256.1 GCA_003242645.1 Pseudomonadota bacterium | reverse complement strand
TTCCTCGACACGCGCGACCAGCGCGCCAGCGCTCCGGGACAATCCGAGAGCCTGGGCCAGATCGGGCGTGAGATCTTGGATCATGATGCCCAGGCGCCCGCGCCGAACCTCCCCGTGCTCGATGAGCTGCTCCATGACGGCGCGCGCCATGTTGATCGGAACCGCGAACCCAATTCCGATATTGCCTCCGACGGGGGTCAGGATGGCGGTGTTAATGCCGATGAGCTTTCCATCCAAAGTCAGCAGTGCACCGCCCGAATTTCCGGGATTAATGGGCGCATCAGTTTGAATGAAATCTTCGTAGCCTTCGACATTAATGCCGCCTCGACCAAGCGCGCTGATAATGCCAGATGTCACTGTCTGCCCGAGGCCGAATGGGTTGCCGACGGCAACGACGAAATCCCCGACCTTCAGTTGGTCGGAATCTCCGAGCGGCATTGCGGTCAGATTGTCCGCTTTGATTCTCAACAGTGCGATGTCGGTCGCCGCATCGCTACCGACCAGCTCGGCATCCAGCTTCCGGCCATCCTTCAGCGTAACGATGATCTCTTTTCCGTCCCTGATAACGTGATGGTTAGTGAGCACATAACCATTCTGGGCATCGACAATGACGCCCGATCCGGCGCTCAACTGTGGCCTACTACGAGGCAGCTCTGGGAGATCGAAAAAGCGCCGGAAAAATGGATCTTGGAAAAGCGGGTTGGTTTCTATTGGACGCTCGGAAACCACCGATATGTTGACCACCGCTGGAGTCACCCTTTCAAGCAGCGGTGCGATCGTCAAAACTCCGCGTTCGTCCACGGATGCGCCCACCTGGGCAGTGCTGGGACCGCTTAGGGCCGTTGCGACGATGAAAAGCGCGACACCTAGCAATCTGATCATCGTACCCATCCTCCGGTTCAAGGCCGGTAATCATAGCTGCTGATCATCGAAAGGCTGACTTCACAGCAGCTTCCTGGGCCTGCTCATCTCGGTAGATTCCCGCGACAATGCATCAGCTGCCGATCTGGTTTCGCTTTGCGATCGGTCAAGTGCGAGTCACTCGTTTCGTTGGATGTTGAACGGCGTCGTCCGCCTCTTAAATCAGGCTTCGAGTCCGTTTCGTATGTGATGAAGCTGCGGATGGAGCGCCATGGAGCGAAAGACCCAAATTAATCTTATTTACGTCGTTTTGGCGCTCATCGGCGTGGTTCTGCTGCGAGACCTTTGGGTGCAGATGCAGACCATCGAGCCGATCCCCTACAGCCGTTTCGAGCAATATCTCGATCAGGGGCTCGTTCGGGACGTGGTGGTCGGTGAGGACTACATCCGAGGGAACTTCACCCAGCCTCAGAACGGGAAAACGCAGTTCGTCACCACGCCCGTGGACCCCAGGTTGGCTGATCGCCTTCGCGGCAAGGGCATCGAGTTCACAGGTGCCATCGAGAACACGTGGCTGAGCACGCTCCTCTCCTGGATTGTGCCGGTCCTCGTCTTCTTTGGGCTCTGGATGTTCGTCGTTCGCCGACTCGTCGAAAAGCACGGCTTCGGCGGCGGCCTCATGTCGATCGGCAAGAGCAAGGCCAAGATCTATGTCGAAACCGACACCAAGGTGACCTTCAACGACGTGGCCGGGGTCGACGAGGCCAAGCAGGAGCTGCAGGAGGTCGTAGAGTTCCTTAAGAATCCCAAGGAGTATGGCCGGCTCGGCGCCCGCGTCCCGAAAGGCATTCTCCTGGTGGGCCCGCCGGGCACCGGCAAGACACTGCTCGCGCGGGCGGTGGCCGGCGAGGCGGGAGTTCCCTTCTTCTCGATTTCGGGCTCGGAGTTCGTCGAGATGTTCGTCGGCGTGGGCGCGGCGCGCGTCCGTGACCTCTTCGAGCAGGCTCGCGCGAAAGCGCCAGCGATCATCTTCATCGATGAGCTAGACGCATTGGGCCGCGCCCGTGGAGCCGTTGGCCCGGTCAGTGGCAATGATGAGCGCGAACAGACGCTGAACCAGCTCCTGACCGAGCTCGATGGTTTCGATCCCACCACGGGGCTTGTGCTACTTGCGGCGACAAACCGGCCGGAGATTCTTGATCCCGCTCTACTGCGCGCCGGCCGCTTCGATCGCCAGATCCTCGTTGATCGCCCCGACAAGACGGGCCGGATTGCCATCCTGAACGTTCACCTGAAAAAGATTCGGACAGCGCCTGATGTCGACCCCGAAAAGATTGCGGCGCTCACCACAGGCTTCAGTGGCGCCGACCTTGCCACGTTGGTCAACGAGGCGGCGCTGATAGCCACACGCCGCAAAGCTGAGGCGGTCAGCATGGATGATTTCACACGCGCCATCGAGCGCATCGTTGCCGGGCTCGAGAAGACCAACCGGCTGATGAACCCAAAAGAGCGGGAGATCGTCGCCTATCACGAGATGGGCCATGCGCTCGTCTCAATGGCCCTCCCCGGCGTGGACGAGGTGCACAAGGTCTCGATCATCCCGCGCGGAGTCGGTGCGCTCGGCTATACCATTCAGCGCCCGACCGAGGATCGCTACCTCATGACGCGCGAAGAGCTGGAGGACAAGATCGCTGTCCTCCTGGGTGGACGGGCCGCAGAGTGGCTTGTCTTTGGCCATCTCTCGACAGGCGCAGCGGATGACCTTGCCAAGGCCACGGATATCGCTCGCTCCATGGTGGTGCGATACGGCATGGACGAGGAGCTTGGCTTCGTCAGCTATGACGATCGTCGGCCCGGCTTCCTGGGCGAGGTCAGCTACTCCAACGTCGAGCGGCAGTACAGCGAGGCAACGGCAGAGAAGATCGATGCTGCGGTGAAGCGGGTTATCGACAGGGTCTTCGACCGGACCATGACGATTCTCGAAAGGAACCGCGAGATTCTTGAGCGCGGTGCTCGTGAGTTGCTCGCCAGGGAAACCCTGACCGAGACAGACTTGAAGGCGCTCGCTCGCGACCTGATCAAGGCTCGGCCCGACGGTCAGGCGCTCGAGGCACATTCCGGCTCCGGCGCGACGCTGATGGGGGCTGCCGGTGAATGAGGATCTCTATCAGATCCTCGGCGTCTCGCGCGATGCTACGCAAGAGGAGATCAGGAAAGCGTATCGCAAGCGCGCCAAGGAGCTGCATCCTGATCTGCATCCCGGCGACAAGGACGCAGAGCGGCAATTCCAGGAGCTATCGGCAGCCTATGCGATCCTCGGCGACCCCGAGAAGCGGGCGCGGTATGATCGCGGCGAGATCGATGCGACCGGGGCGGAACGCCCACAGTACCGCTTCT
Organism: Pseudomonadota bacterium; assembly: GCA_003242645.1. Next base: position 1,921 of record QGVC01000256.1, on the reverse strand, counting down.
ACCGCCAGTACGCAGATGCGGATCGAGCCGGCCGGTACACGTCTACGGCCGGCTTCGGCGACTTCGAGGACATTTCGGACCTTTTCTCGGAGCTGTTCGGGCGGCGTAGCGCGGCGGGTGGAAGGGCAGGGATCCGAATCCGCGGACAGGATCGCCGCTACCACCTGGAAATCGACTTTCTGGATGCGGTCAACGGCGCCCAGCGTCGTCTGACGCTTCCAGACGGCACGACTCTCGACGTCACCATTCCAGCTGGCGTCCAGGATGGCACCATTTTGCGGCTCCAGGGTAAGGGCTCGCCTGGCTTGGACGGCGGACCGCCCGGCGACGCGTTGATCGAAATCTCTGTTCGCCCGCACCCGGTGTTCCGCCGCAAGGGCAACGACATCGAGATCGATTTGCCCCTAACCCTTTATGAAGCCGTGCTTGGAGCGAAAGTCGAGGTGCCGACGATCTCGGGCCGCGTTGCGCTGACCGTTCCGAAGGGCTCGACAACGGGCAAAGTTCTGCGCCTCAGAGGCAAGGGTGTAAAGCCCGCGCGCGGACCTGCCGGCGATCAACACGTCATAATCAAGGTGGTTTTGCCCGAGACGATCGATCCCGAGCTCGAGGCCTTCATGAAACAGTGGGCTGAAAAGCATTCCTACGATCCGCGGAAAGAATTGCGGAGGGCAGCGTCGTGAAGCTGACGGAAAAGGAAGTTGTGGAGGCGGTGGGCACGGTCAGCCTCAGACAGCTGCGGGTGTGGGTTCGGCGAGGCTGGATCGTTCCTGCGCAAGCCGAGGACGGGCTTGTTTTCGACGAGATGGACGTTGCACGCATTCGCCTTCTTTGCCAGCTCCGGCGAGATATGAACGTGAACGAGGACGCCGTGCCCGTCGTCCTTTCCCTATTAGATCAGATTTATGGCCTACGGCGCGAAATGCGGGCCATGATGGAGGCGATCTGCGAGCAACCTAAGCATGTTCAGATGCGCATTCGGGATGCGTACCTCGCCCGAACGGAGCGCAAGTTTGGCAGCAAGTGATTTTTCACCCCGCGCTTTTGTTGGCCGAAATCTCGAAATTCGAGAGTATTGGCACGGATTAGTGTGCAGCCTCCCAATTATCCGCAGCCTTCGCATCGACCTTCAGCGGCACGGAGAGTGCAACCGCCGGCTCCGGGCTTTTCTCCATTACATGCTTTACGGTTTCGATAAGCTTCGGAACCTCCGCCTCCCGCGCTTCGAACACCAGCTCGTCGTGAACCTGCAGGAGCATGCGTGCTGACGTAAGCCCGGCCTTCTTCAATGCCTCGGGCATGCGGATCATCGCGCGGCGGATGATGTCGGCCGCGGAGCCCTGGATCGGCGCGTTAATGGCCGCGCGCTCCAGGAACCCGCGCATCGAGGGATTGCGCGTGTTGATCTCCGGGTAGTGCACGCGGCGCCCGAAGATCGTCTCCACGTATCCGTTCTCATGCGCGAAGGCCTTCGTGCGCTCCATGTAGTCGCGAATGCCGGGGAAGCGGGCGAAGTACGTCTTGATGTAGTTGCCTGCCTCTTCGCGCGAGATGCCGAGCTGGTTCGCGAGCCCGAAGGCCGAGATGCCGTAGATGATTCCAAAGTTAATGGCTTTCGCGCGCCGCCGGATTTCCGGAGGCATATCCTTGATCGGCACGCCGAACATCTCGGAGGCCGTCATCGCGTGAATGTCGAGGCCGTCCGCGAAGGCCTGCTTGAGCGCCGGAATGTCGGCGATGTGCGCCAATATCCGCAGCTCGATTTGGCTGTAGTCCGCGGACACAAGCAGCATGCCCGGCTCTGCGACGAAGGCCGTGCGAATGGCACGCCCTTCCTTCGTGCGGACGGGAATGTTCTGCAGGTTGGGATCGCTCGAGGCGAGCCGGCCCGTCGTCGTCGCAGCTAGCGAATAGCAGGTAT
>QGVC01000255.1 GCA_003242645.1 Pseudomonadota bacterium | reverse complement strand
ATGCGGGACAACGGCGCGCGGCGCGTAACGGCGATCATCCCCTACCTTGCCTTTGCTAGGCAGGACCGACAGGTGCACCCTCGCGATCCGCTCGCCTTGCGAACCTTGGCCCTGCTTCTCGAAGCTGCCGGCGCAGATGCGGTGGTCACCGTCGACGTGCATAACATTGCAGCCTTTCAGAATGCCTTCCGTTGTCAGGCGATCAATCTGGAAGCGGCGCCTGATCTCGTCCGTAAAGGGATCGAAATCGGCGTCGGCGACCCTGTAGCCATCGTCTCGCCCGATCTCGGCGGTGCGAAGCGTGCGCAGCGGTTCGGGGAATCGCTGAAAAGCATCCGCGGCGAGTCCGTCAGTCTGGCCTACGTGGAAAAGCAGCGTCTCGATGGTGAGCTTGAAGGAACGCAGTTCGCGGGTGACGTGCAGGGAGCGCACGTCCTTATCGTTGACGATATGATCAGCACCGGCTCGACGATTGTGCGCGCTGCCAAGGCCTGCCGGGAGCGGGGTGCCAGCCGAATTCATGCCTTCGCGACGCACGGGCTCTTTTCCGGCAATGCGGCCGACAAGCTGATGCAAGCGGGTCTGGAAAAGATTGTCGTTTCCAACTCGGTTCCGCCGTTCAGGCTTTCAGGAACTCCGGCCGAACAGCTGCTTGATATTGTCGATGTGGCACCGCTATTCGCGACCGCCATTCGGCGGTTGCACGAAAATAAGCCATTGAGTGAATCAGATCGAAATTAAACGCCTATGCTTGATGGGCGATACTGGAGGATCAGGCGGCTCTCCGGTATTGGCGTAAAGCCGCTTACGCCATCCGGCAAGGTCTCATGGGAACCAATGACGAGATAACCTTCCGGCCGCAGTCGAGCGGCCAGCTCACTGAGAACGCGGCGCTGTAATTCCAATTCGAAATACGTGAACACGAGATTGCGACAGAGGATGAGGTCGAACGGACCCGCGGGCATTGCCGCTCTGATGTCCTGCTTTACGAAAGACACACCGTGCCGGTGCTCATCCTTCACGCATAGGAGGCCGCCTACCAATTCGAAATGATCCACTACCAGCGTGTCTGGCATTTCGCGCAGCGTACCTCTTTGATAGCAGCCTACGCGTGCGCGCTGCAAAACAACGTCATCGATATCGGTTCCAATGACAGCTAAATTTATCGCCTTCTCGCGAGCGGGAGAAACGAGCGCGTTCCAGATGATCTTCAGCGTGTAAACCTCTTCGCCCGAGGCACAGCCGGCCGACCAGCACGTCGCGTCCCGTTTTTCCTCTGCGGCGCGCTGTGCAATAGCTGGAAGAACGATGTCCGTTAATGCTTGAAAGACGCCTTTATCGCGATAGAAGCGCGAAATGGTAATGCGGCACATGCTGTCGAGCACGGACCATTCCTCGGGATCGCCGGCCAGCTGGGCGCGATATTCATCGAGACTATGCAACTCGAGTTGTTTCAATCGGCGCGCAAGGCGCTTGCAGACTTGTTTGCGGACCTTGCGAAATCCAGCCCAACATAGCCCGAGCTTTGGCAGCGCCCATTGCAAGAAGGCGATGCAATCCGCGTCTTTCAATGGATCACCTTTCGGAAGCCAGCGCTGTTTTTTCACAGCGAATAACAGCTTGGCGGGGATCGGCGATCCGGACTCCTCAGCCGGAGGAGAAACTCTGTAGCTTCCGCCTCTGAGCAGACCGGATGCAGTCGAGCCGGCAATGACGCGGAATGCAATCAGCCGATAGTGCTCAGACGCGCTAGGATTTCTCGACTGGCAGGACCGCGACCACGGTGACATTGTCCTGATGTGGATCGCCGGCCAGCTCGACGTTTCGCACGAGAGCTTCAACAAGGGCCTCGGGGCCGCTGCTCAGGTAGCCGGTAACGATCCGGGCGATTTCTTGCATGTCGAGCGTGTGAATGCCGTCGCTCGCGAGCAGGACACAATCTCCCACATGCAAGGGGAGCGGCTGCCGCGAGAGATCAACCAGTTCCAGCTCCTCACCAGTCACGGCGGAGCGCAGCAAATGCCGCCTCGGATCGGCCCGCGCTTCCTCTTCGCTGAGCCGCCCCTCTGCCGCAAGTTGGTCGAGCAGCGGGGCCAACGAATGGTCCTCATTGAGGAGGGCGATTTCTCCATTGCGGTAAAGATAGAGCGGGCTGTCGCCGACACTGACCCATTCTAAACCTTCAGGACCGAACAGCGTCCCGACCAGTGTGGAGCCCATCCCCCTCAACGCCGGGTTCTTCGCGACGTGCTCCGCAATGGCGACGTTGGCAGCGTCGAGCGCCGACCTGAGGCGCTCGCGACTGCCACCCGCGGCTCTTTTGATCGAGTCGATGAATGTCTCGCAAACCAATCGGCTTGCGACAGCACCACCGGCATGGCCGCCCATCCCGTCAGCGAGAACCGCGACCAGGCGGTCAGGAGCGTCGCCCCCTTGCGCTGAGACATCGGGCGAGATCATCGCGGCATCTTCCTGATACCGGCGCGCGCCGCGACTGGCGAAATGGGCTGACTTGAAAAGCAGCATCAATCTGAAATGTCCGGAAGCTCCGACCAGTCGAACTCCGGTCCACAGAACGGCACAAAGACCAGCTGTGTGCGACCCATCGTGATCACGTCCATGGCTACTAGTGGTACGGCGCTGGTCGGGCGCTTGTCGTTGACCGAAACCACGTTCGTCTTAGCAAGATTGGGCACGAACAAGAAAGTGCGATCTGTCGAATCGTAACGGATGTAGGCCTGCTCCTCGGAGGAAATTGCGTCATCGCCGAAGTCAATCGGAATGCGCTGCGTCGGCGAGCGACCGATTGTGTTGTTGCCCTCGAAAATCGGCCGGTACGCACCGAGGCCGGGGCCTCCGACGACGACCAGCCAGCCAACCACGGGATCCTGGTAGAATGTCCCCCGTTTCACGGGCTGCCGACCGCGGACGAGCCGGGTGCGTGCCGGTGCGTCTGAAGGGGGCGCCAGCCGCTCGCGCTCGGGCCTTACGACTCGTGTGGTAGGCGGGGCGTCGAACTCGACATGTCTGTCGACAGGCGGAATGTTGGGCGTGCCTCCGCGGGCTGCGCGTGCCGCCTCGGCCGCGCTGGGCAAGGGCGAGACGTTGCGCAAGAGAAGGGTGGTTTCGGGCTCCGGATTTGGCGGTGCGGTGGGGTCCAACTCTGAGGAGGCCTCCAAATTGGACACCGGCCGCAGCGGCGGCGGAGTCGACTGACCTCGAGCGTCTTCTCTCCCGGCAGCATTCAGAGCCTCGCGCAGGGAGCCGAGCAACCTTCCAGGCGCGCGGTTCGACAGATCACGATCATGCTCGTCGGACATTCTCCACTCCCGTTCCCATCTGTTTCCGTTTGCGAATTCGCTGCGCGCAGCGGTCAATCGGCTGCTCCGATCCGCAGTTCCACGCGCCCAAGGTCCAGCCGATCCCCCGGCTTCAACAGGGCCTGCGCGACTCGCTCACCGTTGACCTTAACTCCGTTGCCCTCCGGACCGCTGAGATCGGCAATCATGAGCCCTTCGTCCGGCGACGGATAGATCACCGCGTGATACCGGTGGATGGTTGCATCCTTGATGCACAGATCGTTGTCATCCTGTCTTCCGATTCGGACTAGCCGGTGATCGAGCCGGCGGCGCGAATCGGGCACGCCAACGATCTCGATCCACAGCGTCTGAGGGACCGGTGGCATGAGCGCCATTACCGGCCGAGATTCGATGCTCGGTCTACGGCGCAAGAGAAGCCCAATCGGCGCCAGAACCGGCAGCACCACGAGAGCGAGAAGTCCCAGCATGACGGCCGGATTTTTCCGATAGCCCTCGCTGGCCCAGGCAGTAACCTGAGAGACGAAACCTGCCAGCACTCCTGCCGCGTCGAAGCTGGCGACAACTGACCAAACCACAATTCAAGCGTCCAATTGATGTCGGCTGCCGGAAGACACGAATGCTTTAAATAACAGTGCCGCCCTGCCGTGCACAGACTAAGTTAAGACTGTGATCAGCAGAAGGTGGGCGCGCAAGAGGGCAGAACCATGACGAGCGTGAATACTGTGGAGAGAACAATGGCATAGCCAGTTTGTTTATCCCCGTCTTCATCCGTCCACGGGAATCGGGTCATATTCATGACACCTTGTCCGGGCACGACCTGACCGGATTGCTTTGCAGGGGAGGTGGCGTGGCGGGTCGTTGTGAGGCATCCAACGACTGCCCGGGCGCAAGCGAGACGCATGACTCACGTTCTGGCGCTTCCCGCCGGTACAGAGCTCGTCGGGGATTATCGTATTGAGCGAGTCCTCGGCGCGGGTGGATTCGGTATCACCTATCTCGCGAAAGAGCTCGCGCTCGCGCGCGATGTCACCATCAAGGAATACTTTCCTGGAGATTTTGCGGCACGCAACGGCAGCTACGAGGCCGTGCCGCGCTCACAGGACTCAGCCGGTGATTATCAGTGGGGATTGGAGCGCTTCATCGCTGAGGCGCAAACGCTGGCCAAATTCGATCACCGCAATATCGTCCGTGTCTACCGCTATTTCCGGGCCAACAACACGGGCTACATGGTCCTTCAATTTGAGGAGGGCCAAAGCCTCAAGACTTGGCTGCAGAATCTCGGGCGCGCGCCACGGCAGTATGAGCTCGACCGGTTATTGGAGCCGCTTCTGGACGCGCTCGCTCTGATCCACAGCGAGAACTATCTGCATCGCGACATCGCCCCCGATAACATCATCATCCGTCGCGATGGATCTCCTGTCCTTATCGATTTCGGCTCAGCTCGTGGCGACATTGCACGTCAATCGCGCACGGTAAGCGCGCTCGTGAAACCGGGCTACAGTCCCTATGAGCAGTATGCTGAAACCGGGAGCCAGCAGGGTCCGTGGACGGACATTTATGCACTGGGAGCGACCCTTTATCACGCCATCAGCGGCAAGAGGCCTCCCGATGCACCTTCGCGAGTCGTGAAGGATGATCTCCTGCCTGCGCGGGAGGTTGCGCTAAGCTCCTATCGGAGCAGCTTTCTTGCGGCCATCGATAACGCGCTTGCGCTCGACATCAAGAAGCGGCCGCAATCCATCGCCGAGTGGCGGGGACAGCTGCTGGCGCCTGATCCGCGCAAGCAAAATTGGACCCAGCGAACGATCAAGCATGCAGCAAAAAAGAGCTCGGACAAACCGAAAAAAGTGGTTCCCGCCGCTGCAGAG
>QGVC01000254.1 GCA_003242645.1 Pseudomonadota bacterium | reverse complement strand
AGATCAGGCGCCGCTTCCAGATTGATCGCCTGACAACGGAAGGCATTCTGAAAGGCTGCAATGTTATGCACGTCGACGGTGACCACCGCATCTGCGCCTGCAGCTTCGAGAAGCAGGGCCAAGGTTCGCAAGGCGAGCGGATCGCGAGGGTGCACCTGTCGGTCCTGTCTGGCGAAGGCGAGATAGGGGATGACCGCCGTAACGCGCTGCGCGCCGTTATCCCTCAGGGTGGCCAGGAGTACGAGAAGGCGGACAAGCTTGTCGGAGAGGCTGACATCCGGGCCTGCATGGAGGCTCTGGATAACGTAAACATCGCGGCCTCGCAGACTGACGAGGGGCCGATTTTGAAACTCACCGTCCGGAAACACACGCTCCTCGATCTCTGACAGGCCGAGGCCCAGCTCCGTCGCAACTCGCTCCGCGAACGGCCGGCTTTCGCTGAGGGCAAATAATTGCATTGAGGCGAAACTCCCTCTTCGGCAGCACGTTATATTTCAAACGCTCAACTCAATATTCCGACCATCGCCTTGCCGCCTCCAGTGCGATCCTGGGACACTGCCGCTCCAGGTCTTAGCGCCGGTGAAGTTCAGCTTGATTCCCATCAAGGCAGCTAGGGTTGCAGCCTTTCAGACTTACACATGAACAGTTTGGCTCAAGCTGAAGCCCAAGGTCGGGCGACCTGCGCGTGGCCAAGCTGGTAAGGGCTGGGGAGCTCGGCGAACCGCCCTTGCCCATCTGCGTTTCAGAACTGTCCTACCGATGATGGAGCTTAACCATGCCCAAAACTGAGATCACCAAGCCAACGTTGGGTGAAGTGACCCGTCCGAGCGACATCTTCGCCGCCATGCGCGAGGAGATGGACAGGATGTTCGAGCGGCTTGAGCATGGCTGGCCTCGCTGGCCGAGCCTGATTTCTCGCCGTTTCGGGCGTCCAGTAATGTTGCCGGAGGTCGACGTCCACGAGGACGATAAGAAGTTCATGATCGAGGTCGACCTGCCGGGCGTCGACGAGAAGGACATCTCCGTGACGATGGCCAACGGGACGCTGACCATCAAGGGCGAAAAGAAGAGCGAGCGCGAAGAGAAAGAGGAGAATTACTATCTGGCCGAACGTTCCTATGGAAAATTCGAGCGCTCCCTCTCGCTCCCGGACACCATCGATGCGGACAAGATCGAGGCAAAATTTGACAAGGGCGTGCTGAAGATCACCGCCCCAAAGAAACCCGAGGCCGTAAAGGCCGAGAAGAAGATCGAGATCAAGAAGGCCTGACGAGCTCCCTTAGAGAAAGCCGGGGGGACGGCGATCCCCCCGTACTTGAGACTGAGCGGGTGGGTGGTCCGGTGTTGAACACCGATCCGCGCGCTTGATGACTGCCCGACCAATGATAAACTCAAGCCGTGCGCCAGGGCTTTGGAAGAGGGAGCTGGATGGACCTGTCAAGAAGCCCTCTGCTGACTGACCTTTATCAGCTCAACATGATCCAGGCCTACCTGGAGCATGGGAAAACGGAAACGGCCGTCTTCGAGTTCTTTGTGCGCAAGCTCCCCCGCTCTCGCGGTTTTCTTGTCGCGGCTGGCCTCGAGCAAGCACTTGATTTTCTGGAAAACCTAAGTTTTCCCCCGGAGGACCTCGACTGGCTGCGCCGGAGCGGACGTTTCAGCGAAAGCGTTATATCCCAGCTGGGAAAATTCCGCTTCACCGGCGATGTCTATGCCATGCCGGAAGGCACGGTGTTCTTTCCCAATGAGCCGATTTTGCGCGTTGTCGCACCACTGCCGGAGGCTCAGCTCGTCGAAACGCGGCTGATCAATATTCTCCATTTCCAGACGCTGATCGCATCCAAGGCGGCCCGCCATGTGCTGCTGGCGCCGGGCAAGCAGCTTGTCGACTTCGGCCTGCGGCGGGCCCATGGAGCTGAGGCGGGGATTATGGCAGCGCGGGCCAGCTACATTGCCGGATACGCTGGAACCGCCACGATGTCCGCCGGCCAGCTTTACGGCATTCCCATATTCGGCACGATGGCGCATTCCTTCATTCAGGCTTTCGACGATGAAGTCTCCGCCTTCGAGGCGTTTGCCGAATCCCGGCCTGAGGGACTCGTGCTCCTGATCGATACTTACGATACCGAAGCGGCAGCGAGAAAAGTCGTTGCTCTGGCGCCGAAGCTAGCAGCGCGCGGGATAAAGATTCGCGGCGTCCGCCTTGACAGCGGCGATCTCGCTGCGTTGGCAAAGAGTGTGCGGCAGATCCTCGATGAGGGCGGGCTTAAGGACGTGATCATTTTTGCCAGCGGCGGCATTGACGACGCAGAGCTTCTACATTTCCGCGAGACGGGCGCTCCGATTGACGGCTATGGAATCGGCACAAGCCTGACGACCTCGTTCGACGTCCCGGCTCTCGATTGTGCCTACAAACTCCAGGAATACGCCGGCGTCGGTCGTCGCAAGCGCTCAGCGGGCAAAGCGACCTGGCCCGGGCGCAAACAGGTGTGGCGCAACTATGATGCCGATGGACGCATGTCCGGTGACGTCCTTTCGGTCGAGACTGACACCCAGCCGGGCGAGCAACTGATCCATCTGGTGATGAAAAATGGACGGCGAATTCGTCCGTCTCCAAGCCTAGATGAGGTCCGTAAACACGCGGCGAAAAATCTTGCACAATTACCCGAGCCGCTACGGCGGCTCGAGCCGGATGCTCAGTACCCGGTCGAGATCGGAGCAGCTTTGTTGCAGTTGACCGAGGAAGTGGACAAACACCTGGCCGAGCTGGAGGAAGCTGCCAAGTGAACAAGATCCTGCAGATCACCGAACGAGACGTTCTCATCGCTGTCGACGTGCAATACGACTTCTGTCCGGGCGGGCGGCTGTCCGTCCCGCGTGGCGATGAGGTCATTCGGCCGATCAACGAGATTGCGCGGCATTTCCAGCACGTCATTATCACGCAGGACTGGCATCCGCCAGGACACTTGTCCTTTGCGTCGTCTCACCCTGGCCGGCAGCCCTACGAAATAATCGAGGTGTTCTACGGTCCCCAGGTTCTGTGGCCGGATCATTGCGTTCAGGGCACGCCGGGAGCTCAGCTGCGCGATGAGCTGGATATCCCGCATGCTGAGCTAATCCTCAGAAAGGGTTATCACAAGCATATAGATTCTTATTCTGCGTTCTTTGAAAACGATCGCAAGACGCCGACCGGACTCGCCGGCTACTTGCGGGAGCGCGGCCTTGAGCGTGCGTTTTTCGCCGGCCTCGCGTTCGACTTCTGCGTCCGTTATTCCGTCGAGGATGCTACCCGCATCGGATTCCCCGCCGTCGTCATCGAGGACGCGTGCCGAGCGATCGACGTGAACGGATCTCTCCAGGAAACCCGCCGGAGCTTCGCGGAGCTCGGGGTGCACGTTGTCACGACGGAAGACATCAAGGCTGCGCAGGCAAAGTGAAAGCTTTGGTTTGAAAGCGCCGCTTGGTGAGTGCCTATTTCCAGGTGAGCCGCAGGTGACCTGTATTTGTTACCTCGACTCCTGTTCCGACTTGCCGCCCCTCACGCCACAACGTCTCGGCAAGCCAGGTCACATCGTGATCCGGCGCGCATTCAAGGCGAAATCTGCGGATTCGGAATGGAGCCATCTCGAGGGCTATCAGCTGACCATTCGTGGGGTCGATCTCGGGGAAATACATCAGGCCCAGGTCATCGCGATAAACTTCGTACCCGCTGATCCCCTCGTAATCGTTGATGAGATCGCCGCATCCATACATGATCAATTTCCCGCGCCACACCTCGCAAACCCTGGCATGGTGCGACGAATGGCCATGAATAACGTCAACCACGCCGGTCTCGATGAGCGTGTGGGCAAACCGGCGGTGCGCGGCGGGAATTTCGTAGCCCCAATTGCTGCCCCAATGGATCGAGACGATCACGACATCGCCAGACCGCTTTATCGCTTGAATACGATCAGCAATGTCCGTCGCCGTGCGATCTGAAAAGCCGGAAAGAACATTGACGCCCGGTGCATTCTCACCCGCCGCCCAGTAATATGGGACACCGCTATCTGTTGAGCCGTAGGCGAAGACAACAATGCGGCGGTTGTCGGCAAGCTGGCGCACCAGTGGCGCCGTCGCGTCTCGCTGGTTTCGACCGGCCCCGACGGCAGCGATACCTGCTCGCTCCAACGTTTCGAGCGTTTCGTTCAAACCCGAGACGCCCCAGTCAAGCATGTGATTATTTGCTAGAACACAAGCATCGATGCGAGCGGCTGTCAGCACCCCGATGTTCGCCGGGTGCATTCGGTAATTAATGCCTTTCGGCTCCGGAATGCCGTCGGACGTTATCGCTGTTTCCAGATTGATCAGGCGAAAATCGAGGTTTCGCGCCTTGAGCTCATCCAGTGCATCACCCCAGATGTATTCATAAGGAACCCGGCGCGGGATCGGGCCGTGCGCGTCCTCCGCCAGCTTCACGTAATCGAGGGCAGATTTGACATAATCCTCGTATAGCACGGGATCGGAGGGATGGGGCAGAATCTGATCGATCCCGCGCCCCGTCATCACGTCGCCCGTCAGTAACAGCTTTACGCTTTCCGACACCATGATTTTCTCGCTGCTCAGCTCACCGCGCGAGCAGCCGCTTCAGCTCCGGCCAGGGGCGCGTGTTGAGAATATCCTTCGGCTCGAGCCAGCCGCGCCGGGCCTGGCCAACCCCGTACCGTATCGCATCAAGTCCCATGGTCGAGTGGGCGTCCGTGCCGATCGAAATGAGAATGCCCATCTCCTTTGCGGCTTTGCAGTGCACGTCATCCAGATCGAGACGCGAAGGATGGGAGTTCAGCTCCAGAAAGCACCCCCTTTCCTTGGCGCCCCGCAGCACGCGCTCGATCTCCAACGCATAGCCCGGCCGCTCAAGCAGCAGGCGCCCGGTGGGATGCGCCAGAATTTTGCAATAGGGATTATCCATGGCCCGCAAGATCCGCTCGGTTTGCGATTTGGCGTCCATGTCAAATTTGTAATGAACGGCACAAACAACGAAATCGAGCCGCTTCAAAATGCGGTCCGGCAAATCCAGCGTGCCGTCAGCTAAGATGTCCACCTCGCAAGATTTCAGGACGCGGAAGCCATCCAGGCTATCGTTCAGCCGGTCGATTTCGTCGAGCTGTTTCGACAGGCGCTTTTCATCAAGACCGCGCGCGACCGTAGCGTGCTT
>QGVC01000253.1 GCA_003242645.1 Pseudomonadota bacterium | reverse complement strand
ATCCGCCCTCTACTGATCGGATGAGGAATGAGGCAAGGCTACGCTCCGAACCGTCCAGTGGTCCGCCCCGCAGTACTTGCCGTGGCGGCAGCCCTGCTCTTCCCAGCGATTGCGTACGCGCAAAGCTCTCAATCCCTGCCAGGGGTCATTGTGAGAGTGCCGCCCAGCGAGGGGGAATCCGCTACCGGAGCTGGTAAATCGGCGCCGGCTGACAAGGGGCAGTCACAATCCAAGGCCAGCGCCAAAACGAAGCCCAAGTCGGCCTCCCTCGATTCGAGCGGCTCCGGCAGGCGCCGCGGGTCAGTGCAGTCGATCGTCGCGCTCGTCAATGATGACCCCATCACCGGCTACCAGGTCGAGCAGCGTGCTCGGCTGTTGGCGGTTCAAGCCAACATTGGGGAGCGCGCCCAGGCCAACTTCAAGCGCCTGATCCAACAGGAGAGCACAAACCAGAGACTGCGGCAGATCCTCCAGGAGACGATTCGAGAGAACCAAGGCAAATCGCGCGAAGAGATCCTCGCCATCTTCGAGCGGCGCAAGCAGCAGTTCGCCGAGCAGCTTCAAAGGCAGGCGGTGGAGAGCGCCAGGTCCTCCCTCATCCCCTCCTATCGCAAGCAAGCGTTAGAGGAGCTGATCGAGGAGCGGCTGAAGCTTCAGGAAGCCCAGCGTCTCGGGATTGCGATCGACGACAGCCAGGTCGACGAGATCATCAATAACATCGCCAAGCGCAACAACCAGACGCCTCAGCAGTTCGCCCAGAACCTGAAACGGATGGGCGCCGACATCGAGTCCATGCGCGCCCGGTTTCGCGCGACACTGGCCTGGAACGCTGTCGTCCGCCGGCGGTTCAGTGCGCAGGTGGCGGTGAGTCAGGCGGAAATCGATCGCATGGTGTCGAGCGCCTCTGGCGGTGCGCAGGATCAAGTCGAGTTGCGTCTCCATCGCATCACGCTGCCCGTCGAGGGCAACTTGAACCAGAAGGTCATGGCCCAGCGGCTCGATCAGGCCGAGCGGATCTGGCGCAACTTCAAAGGCTGCAATACAACGGCGGCCGTCGCGCAATCCCACGGTGCGAAGTTCGAGGATCTCGGCATGCGTAAGCCGTCCTCAGTGCCTGAGCCGACGCGCAGCCTCCTCCTCGAGGCCAAGGATGGCCAGATGGTGCCGCCGAACATGGCGAGCCAAGGCGTCGAGCTTTATGCAGTGTGCGGCCGCAAGGTCACCAGAGGTGACGACAAGGTTCGCGAGCAGGTGGCCCAGGAGCTGCAGCAGAAGGAGTTCGAGGTTCTGGCCCAACGCCATCTGAGGGACCTGCGCCAGGACGCCCATATCGAGTATCGTTGAGCGGTGCCCTTTCATACGCCCGATCGGTCCACACCTCCGCTGCTCGCCTTGACCATGGGTGAGCCGGCTGGTGTCGGGCCTGAGTTGGCGCTCAAAGTCTGGAACGAGGCCCGCGCGAAGGGACGTGCTCCGGACTACACGCTGGTGCTCTACGCTGATCCGGCCGCGATTGCCGCCAGCGCTAGCCGCCTAGGCTTGTCTGATCCGTGCCAAGTCGTTTCAACGCCCGCCGAAGCCGTGGGCTTGTGGCCGGAGCGCCTGCCCGTCATCGCCGTCCCGCTCCAACGCCCAGTTGAGCCCGGCCGCCCGGATCCCGCCAACGCAACCGCGGTGATCGGCGCCATCGAGCAAGCCGTCGCAGCTGTGGTCCGCGGCGAAGCGGCGGCAGTGGTGACGAATCCGATTGCCAAGAGCGTGCTTTACAAAGCCGGCTTCGCCCATCCGGGCCACACGGAGTTTCTGGCAGAGTTGGCGAGCCGCCTTGTGGGCAACGGCCCCTGGCGCCCGGTGATGCTGCTCGCCTCCGACGAGCTTCGGGTGGTGCCCCTCACCATTCACATTCCTTTGGCCGAGGTACCGAAAACCCTCAGCCCCGAGCTTATCATCGAGACCGCGCGCATTCTGAACGATGCGCTCGTGCGCGACTTTGGGCTTGGGTCGGAGCGACGACCGCGGATTGCTGTAACCGGCCTCAACCCGCACGCCGGAGAGGACGGTTCGATGGGCACCGAGGAGCAAACCATCATCGCGCCGGCGATAGAGACACTCCGTCAGCAGGGGCTTGACGTCACCGGCCCGCATCCGGCCGACACCCTCTTTCATGCAGAGGCCCGAGCCCGTTATGACGCGGCCATCGCCATGTACCACGACCAGGCCCTCATCCCCATCAAGACGCTGGCGTTCGACCGCGCCGTGAACGTCACCCTCGGCCTGCCGTTCGTGCGCACCTCGCCCGATCACGGAACAGCCTTCGACATCGCCGGCACGGGAAAAGCAAGCGCCGCCTCTCTCTCGGCCGCTCTCGACCTCGCGGCGCGGATGGCTGTGAACCGGGCCAAAGCCGCAGCCCATGACCCGCGATGATGGGAAGGAGCGCGCGCCGCGAGCATACGCGACGCCGGACGACCTGCCACCGCTGCGGGAGGTGATCGCCTCCCTTGGCCTCACAGCCAAGAAGAGCCTCGGCCAGAACTTCATCCTCGACCTAAACCTCACGCGCCGGATCGCGCGCATCGCCGGCGATCTTTCCGGCCGCACGGTGGTCGAGGTCGGGCCAGGACCCGGCGGGCTGACGCGCGCGCTGCTTCTGGAAGGCGCCGAACGTGTCGTAGCTGTCGAGCGGGACGAGCGCTGCCTGCCGGCGTTGCAGCAGATCGCCGAGCGCTACCCGGGTCGCCTGGAGGTGCACTTAGGCGACGCCCTCACGGTCGACTGGCGCGCCCTGCTCGGCACCGGCCCCCTCGCCCAGCGGGCTCTGATCGTAGCCAACCTGCCTTACAGCATCGCAACGATGCTACTGATCGGCTGGCTCGAAATGGAGCCCTGGCCACCGTGGTACGAGCGCATGGTGCTGATGTTTCAGCGTGAGGTGGCCGAGCGCATCATAGCCGCGCCGGGCACGAAGCCGTATGGCCGGCTCGCCGTTATCTCCCAGTGGCGCACGCGACCGCGCATCGTGATGAACTTGAAGCCGGAAGCCTTCACGCCGCCGCCCAAGGTGTCCTCGGCGGTCGTCGAGCTCGTCCCGCGCGAACGCCCCGAACCGCCCTGCTCGGTCAAGATTCTGGGCGAGGTGACCGCAGCCGCGTTTGGCCAGCGCCGCAAGATGCTGCGTTCGAGCCTCAAGGCGTTGACGGCCATGCCGGAGCTGTTGCTGCGCGAAGCCGGGATATCCCCGGAGCTGCGTGGGGAGCAGCTGACCGTGGAGGAGTTTGCGCGGCTGGCGGAGATCGTGGGCAGGTTCAGGGGCACTTAAAACGATGGCAGTTATCGCAGCTCGCGGAGAGCGATCAGTCCGCGGGATTACCGCCTGATATTGCCGCAATGGAATCATGGAGCGGACCGGCTATTCTGGCGTGCGCTGGCCCGTTCTTGTTTTTTCGAGTAGGGCCAGTTAGCGCTGACAGCACATATGCGACAGGCTCCTCGGAAAAGTACACGTCGTGCGGCGGCGAAGTGCAAGGATGCGCGCAGCGCCTCACTTACGATTCGTATTGATTTTGGCGCGTTCGGCTTTCTTGGACCGGGCAAAATTCAGTTGCTGGAGCTTATCGCAAAGCACGGCTCGATCTCGGCTGCGGGCAAGGAAATGGGCATGTCTTATCGGCGGGCCTGGCTGCTGGTGGACGAAATCAACCACATTTTTCGTAAGCCGCTCGTCGAAACCCAGATGGGAGGAGCCGGAGGCGGCGGTGCGCAAGTGACGAAATTCGGTCAAGAGGTCATCCGTCGATATCGCGCGATCCAGCAGGCAGCTGCGGAAGCCAGCGATGCACATGTTCGCGCTCTCGTGGCGTGCTTGGCCGAGACGCCTCGCGTCTTGGAGGAGAACGCCTAAGAGGCTTCAAGCGTCGTCCAAATCCGCTCCGAACGTTGCCTCATCAATAGGGCCGCTGAGGCTGCGCCGATCAAGGGCTACAGTCTTGATGAGCGCAAACACCGGTATACCCGGGGCAAGGGAAAGCCGCTCGAGCGAGTAACGCGTGATCCGCGCGACAATGTTTTCTCCGTTACAGTTGACCCGCACATCGACGATTGGGCCATCGCCGTGCCTGATCTCAGCAACGGTTCCGGCCATGACGTTGAGTGCACTTACGTCGGACGGCAGCGATCTCGCGAGAATGACATCGCGCGCACGAACGCGTAGCCTGATCCGTGTACCGACGGGCACGTCGAGCCGCGCTAACCTCCAACGTCCTGCCCGTGAGCTCAGCTCCGTCAGTCCGAACTCCGTATCGTGCCGTTCCACCACCGCTTCGATGATCGCGCCGGCCTCCGCTCGACCTGTGAAAGGAAAAAGGTCCAAGCGCTGCATGACGTCCGAAACCGGGCCAACCGCGACGACATTCCCCTCCGACAACAGCACCACCGTCGACGCCAACCGAGTCACTTCCGCTATGGAGTGGCTGACATAGACGATCGGCATACGGCTGTGGTCACGCAGCCGCTCGATATAGGGCAGGATTTCCGCCTTCCGCGCCTCATCAAGAGAGGCGAGCGGCTCGTCCATGAGCAGCGCTCGCGGGCTGGAAAGCAGCGCCCGCCCGATGGCTACGCGCTGCTTTTCACCACCCGATAGTCCCGCTGGCCAGCGTTCAAGCAGTCCCCCGATTCCCAGCAATTCGACGACAGCATCGAAATCCTCGCGTCTTTCGGATTTCGGCGCGAACCAGCGGCCGTAAAGCAGGTTTTGCCGAACCGTCAGATGCGGGAACAGGCGGCTTTCCTGGAAGACGTAACCAATTCTGCGCCGATGACAGGGGACGAATATGTTTCGCTCGGTATCGACGAGCGTGACATCGCCGATGCTGATACGCCCATATTCGGGGCGAATAAGGCCGGCGATGCAATTGACGATCGAGGTCTTGCCGGCGCCGGAACGCCCGAATAGGGCGACAAGCCCGCCGCCAGTCTCGAAATCGACGTCGAGAAGAAAGCTCCCCAGGCGATGGCGGATCTTGACAGCGAGCTTCATGCCACCGCGAGCCGCCGTTTGGCCCGCCTCGCCAGCAGCTCCGAAACGAACAGGGCCATCATTGCAATACAAACGGAGATAACTGTCAGGCGGAAAGCTCCTAGGTCGCCACCTGGCACTTGCGTGAATGTGTAGATCGCGGAGGGCAGTGTCTGTGTC
>QGVC01000731.1 GCA_003242645.1 Pseudomonadota bacterium | reverse complement strand
TAGATGTTTATTTGTTTTGTGATGGTCCCTGCATCCACCCTATCGTCCATTCTAGCTTCTTCCAGTGCGTCAGATGTGTATAACGGAGAGATCTGTAAGCGCACCGGTTGCTCCTGATAACCAGAAACCTGCTTCTCCACGCTCTTAGCGATAAGCAAATAACGCGAGCCGTTGGGAAACTCACCGATTTGCCTGACCACTTGGCCGGTCCCCGCTGCAGTGTAGATCGGCCATAGCGGGCAGCCATGCCCAACGGCGGGAAGGGTGAGACCTGGCAGCGGAAACCGTTTCGTCAACCTTCCTGATGCGTCGGCCCTAAGAAACCCGAATGGCAGGCCTTCGGCCCCCTTCCTACGCAGAGTAACGAGCCTATGGGCCACCTGCTCAAAGCTCGCTTCATAAATGTGGCTGAGCAAATCGATGTCATACTGCCATTTTTCGGCATCCTCCAGGAGCCTCTCGTATGGCATCAACATGGCCCCTGCGACATAGGATGACATTGCCCCTCGCGCTAGCCGGATGGATTCGTCCGCCCCTAGCCCCAAACGCGCAACTTCTTCCTCAAGAACTTCCTCCGCCGCGTGCTGGGCATAGATCCGGCACATCTGAAACCGTCGCGTCGAAGGAGTCGTCGAAAGATTAAAGAGAAGCGTTTTCGTGTCGGCGTCGTATCTATGTCTGCCGGCAAACTTTCCTCCGATGCGGCACTCGATACCAAATTGTGTCTTCAGGGCCTTTACCAACGCTTCTTCGGACAACGCGCCCTTCTGGGCGATATCAGTCCTGAGTTCCGACGCCAGATCTTCAAGCCTCGGAAAATGATTGTTCGCAGCGATTATAGCATCTTCCAGCTCTCTGAGAGGTGAAATGGCTTTATGCTGGGAGGCACTCTGATCAAAGTACGATACGAGCTGTTTCAGGACGCCGGTGAGGTTCTCCGCCTCCCCATTGATCGTCTTCAGAAAGCGTTCTCGTTCCGCGCCTGTAAGTTCGGGGATCGACGACAATATCTCGGCGCTTGACCGTATGCCTGCGATCCGATTTAGGACTTGATGCAGCATATCGGAAAGAATCGGATCGGATTTCAGCCTGTTTGCGTAAGCCTCCACGGTAATGGTCGCATCGATATAGGCACGATGCAGACGTGTCAGAGCGACGGCTGCTTCTGGATGGCGGGCCACCAAGTCGCGAATGCTCGTCGTATCGAGCTCAATGCCCGCCAGAACAGGATCGGCTACAAGCTCTTCAATTGCCTGGATAGTTCGCTGCTCTGCGTCTCCGGAGAGGCGATCGATATCCAAGTTCAATCGCTCCGCGATTCTAAGGAGCAATCGCCCTCCCACGACACGTTTGTTGTTCTCAATAAGGTTCAGATAACTCGGAGACACTCCAACCGCGCGCGCAAGGTCGGCCTGAGATATTTTGAGCGCCAGCCGCCTTCGCCGAATCTGAATCCCGATAGGCGCCCGCACTTTTCCCCCGACCTCCACGCGGCCATTGTCAATT
>QGVC01000730.1 GCA_003242645.1 Pseudomonadota bacterium | reverse complement strand
GATCGACCGAGGTTCGGTCCGCGAGCCGGCGGCGCTGCTTCGCACCATCGTCACCCGGCTATGTCTTAATGAGTTGAAATCGGCCAGGCGCAAACGCGAGAGCTACGTAGGACCATGGCTGCCGGAGGGGCATCACCGTGGTAATGGACCGGCACGCACAGCTTGCACACGACTTCAGAACCTCGCCTTCGGTTCTGGTTAGCTATGCCTTGGTCGACGGCATCCCTGGGTTCGTAACCATAGAGGGTAATGGCATCATCCAGACCACTGCCCTGCAGACCGAACAGGACCAGATCGTCGCGATTTACATAACGCGAAACCCGGACAAGTTGCGTCACCTGGAGCAGCTCGCACGCGCCCTGAAGGAGCGCCAGGCCGAGCTTCAGGGGCGCTGCTGTGCTCCAAATACAGGATCAGTGACGTCTACACACGCCTGCGCCGATCAGACGGTGTTGGAAAGAACGAACACCGGGGAGTCCCGCACATGTTTGATGGCGAAGTCGATAAAGGCGCGCAGCTTCGGCTGAGACTGGTTTTTGGCAGGGAAATAGAGAAACAGTCCGAGCTTGACCGGAAGATGTCCCTTAAGGACTTCTTCAAGCGCGCCTGTTCCCAGAGCGTGGCGGGCCACGAGGTCGTTCGTATAAGCTAGGCCAACGCCACGAATAGCCAGGTCGATCATAGATAGATGATCATTAACTGTGACGCCGCCCCGCGGTTCAACAGTATATGTCTCGCCTCCTCTGACAAATTCCCAGCGATATATCGTCTTGGCGCTAGGGAACCTGTACCGGATACACTCGTGATGGAGAAGATCCCGAGGCGATGCCGGACGTCCGCGAACCGTCAGATAGTCCGGGCTGCCTACGACAATCCATCGCAGATCACGGGTCAGACGGATCGCGATCATGTCGCGCTCGATAAACTCGCCTATCCGAATGCCGGCGTCGAACTTGTTGGCAGTGATGTCGATCGATGCGTCGCTCACATCCAGTTCCACGACCACTTCCGGATAGGCGAGCCGAAACGCTTGGATGACGTCCAGGACGGCCAGGTCGAGTGCGATGCGCGGGACGGAAAGCCGTAACACGCCCAGCGGCCTTGAACGAAGTTCGCTAAGTCTATCAAGCGCCTCTCCGATATCCCGCGCGGCGGGCGACAGTTGGGCGAGCAACGCCGCCCCGGCCTCAGTCAAGGCAACTGACCGGGTTGTGCGCTGGAACAGGCGCAGCCCCAGTCGAACCTCCAGGGCCCGGATCGCTTGGCTGACGGCGGGGGGCGTTACCCCGAGTTCAGCAGCAGCGGCGCGAAAGCTACCCTGATCCGCAACAGCCAAGAATTCCGCCAACCCGGTGAACATATCAGTGCGAGGCATGACTAAATTCCCTCCTCCGCCCCTCGATTTCCTTGGACACGCTCTTGCGGGATCCTAACCCCAAGAGGAGAGTCCGAGATGAAGCACAAGAAGGTCGAGTTGGTGAAGGAGCGCGGCCGCTGGTCGGCGAAGTCCAAGC
>QGVC01000252.1 GCA_003242645.1 Pseudomonadota bacterium | reverse complement strand
GGGGGATCGCCCGGAGCCCGGCAGGGTCGACGGGGACTGTGGGGGACCAGGCCCCGGGCGAAACGCACTCAGGCTGCCATCGCACTCCGGCAGGCCTTGCTAATGCACGCGATGTGGCGGTGATCCGTTCCACAGCAGCCGCCCAGCACGTTGATCTGCGGATGAAGCTGCAGCAGCTCGCGATACTGATCGCCGAGCTCAACCGGATCGCCCGCATCGAGATCCGGCGAGTCGTTGAGCTCCTGGTGGCTCCGCTTCGACGCGTTGCAGCGGAGGCCGCGGACGCGCGTCGTCCAGCTCTCCCCAGCAGGCAGAGCGCTCGAGAAGTGATTGGGGTGAGCGCAGTTGATCATGTAGTAGGCGGGGCCCGCCCTGGTGGCCTCGTCCACCTCGGCGATCGCATCCGCGAGGCTCTGGCCTGTCGGCAGGCGGCCATCTGTTTCCGTCGTGAACGAGATGGCGACCGGCATGCCCGCCTTCATCGCAGCGCGCGTGATGCCGACGGCCTCATTGGAATTCGTCATGGTGATGGCCGTCACCATGTCCGCCTTGGCCTCGGCGAATGCGCCGATCTGGTGCGCGTGATAATCCTCGGCCTCGCCGGGGGACATCACTTGGCCGGGATCATAACCGTCGCCCCGTGGCCCGACGCAGCCACTCACGACCATGGGGAATCCCGGAGCACCGTGCTTCTCCTGCAGCTCACGCATGAGCGCGATGGCATCCCGGTTCACGGCCGCAATGTCGTCGCGGGAGTAGCCGAGGAGCGTGCCCCAATCGGAGCTCGCTCGCCAGGTCGGGCTCTCGAAGATGTAGCCCGTGCCATCAGCGCGGGCGATGGCGACGTATTGCTCGAAATAGCGGACGAGGGCCGCGCGACCCTCCGGCGACTTCATGAGATGAAACGCGGCGAAATAGGGCAGATCGATGCCTTCGTGGAAAATCAGCGTCGTCTCGATGCCGCCGTCAGTGAGGAACAGGCCGCCGCCAAGCTGCGGCAGGCGATTGCTGTAGCTTCTCGACATGGGTCTTCCTGTAGGCTGATAATCAGACAAACGATTTGGCGGGGCCAATTCGCGGGCGGACAAAAAGCAGGTCCGCGGAGTCTTTGCTGTTTCCCAGGGAACAGGCCCTCTCGTCGTCGTTGCCCGTCTCTTCGAACAGCCGGATCGATGAACAGCCGGACCGATCGGCGAGTTCCACCGAGGAAGGACCTGGCCTGGAAAGGAAGGCACGGCGGGGGCTGGCTTCCGTGCAACTTCGCCGGAAGTTTACATGCCGACGGGTTGCCCGATCGGCCGTAGGACGCTATGCATGCCCACGATCTCGGAACCTCCTGTGAAGGCGAGGGATTCCGCGAGGAGTCGGAGTTTGTTCCACGCCTGGTAGAGGCGAGTGCGGCGACGAACTTCGATTTGCAAAATTGGGAGGATGGCGGGTACGCAAGTACGCGTCACGTCATGAGGCGTAATGGCCAGCAGTAGTGACACTCGCACCCAAACCAGTCCCTTCAGCGATTTTGTTTCTTTCGGTGACACAGTAGAGAGCCGCACCGAGCGGCCGGGTTCGGCCCAGCCGTGACCGCAGAAGTCATTGCCGATTCTGCCCCCCGCGAAGATGCGGCAGAGGCTGCCGCGTCTTCGCCCTGGCTGCTGGAGGTCGAAAATCTCCACGTTCATTTCGTGACCACTGCCGGCGTGGTGCGGGCAGTCGAAGGCCTGTCCTACAAGGTCAAGCCCGGTGAGGTGGTGGCGCTCGTCGGGGAGTCCGGCTGCGGAAAATCCGTGTCGGCGCTCACGGTCATGCGCTTGCTCGCCAAGCCGGCGGGCCGTGTCGTCGCAGGCCGTATCCTGTTCCAAGGGCGCGATCTCCTGAAGCTCAGCGAAGAGGAGATGCGCGCGATCCGCGGCCGGGAGATCTCGATGATCTTCCAAGAGCCGATGACCTCGCTCAATCCGGTGCTCACGATCGGCTTCCAGATCATGGAGCCGTTGATGATCCACCTCGGCATGAGCGAGAAGCAGGCGCGCGCCCGCGCGGCCGAGCTGATGCGCATGGTCGGCATTCCGGACGGCGAACGGCGGCTCGACCAATATCCGCACCAGTTCTCGGGCGGCATGCGCCAGCGCGTGATGATTGCCATCGGGCTCGCCTGCAATCCGAAGCTCATTATCGCCGACGAGCCGACCACCGCGCTGGATGTGACGATCCAGGCCCAGATCCTCCAGCTCATGAAGGATCTGTCCCGCGAGCTCGGCATCGCGATGGTCATCATCACGCATAACCTGGGCGTGGTGGCGCGTTACGCGGATCGCGTGAACGTCATGTACGCGGCGCGCATGGCAGAGCAGGGCACGGCTGATGATGTGTTCGCGCGTCCGCGCCATCCCTACACTTTCGGGCTTTTGCGTTCCGTGCCGCGGCTCGACAGACCGCGGGAAGCCAAGCTCGAAACGATCGAAGGGCTGCCGCCGAATCTAGTTTCTCCGCCGCCAGGGTGTCGCTTTGCGCCCCGCTGTGCAGCAGCGACCGAGGCGTGCAAGGTGGCTCCACCACCTCTCGTGGAGGTGGAGAGCGGGCACTATTCGGCCTGCATTCGGGCCACCGAGCTCGCAGAGAAGGGCCCGCAGGCTATTGGCCTTTCGAAACCTGCCGGCCCGGCCAAGCTAGAGGTGCCACGCTCCGAAAGCCCACCGCTGCTCAGGTTGGAGCGCCTGACGAAGCACTTCGTAGTGTCGTCGGGCTCGAGGCTTTTTGGCAGGTCGTCTGCAATTGTGCGCGCGGTCAACGACGTCAGCTTCTCGATCGCGCCTGGGCAGACGCTCGGCCTTGTGGGTGAGTCCGGCTGCGGCAAGACCACGGTGGGCCGGCTGGTGCTGAAGCTGGAGGAGCCGACTTCCGGCTCGATTTTCTTCGAAGGAAAAGATTTGACCAAAGCCGGCCACGACGTGATGCGCGACGTGCGCCGGCGCATCCAGGTCATTTTCCAGGACCCGTACTCTTCGCTCAACCCGCGCATGACCGTCGGCCAGATCATTTCTGAGCCGCTGTTGGTCTACCGTATGGTACCGAACAAGAAGGCTGCGCGGGAGCGCGTGGAGGATTTGCTGACCCAGGTCGGCCTCTATCCGTACATGGCGGATCGCTATCCGCATGAGCTTTCCGGCGGGCAGCGCCAGCGCGTCGGCATCGCGCGTGCTCTCGCGATGGAGCCGAAGTTCATCGTTTGCGACGAGCCCGTCTCGGCGCTCGATGTCTCGATTCAGGCACAGGTCATCAATCTCCTCGAGGACCTGCAGGAGAAGTACGGCCTCACGTACCTGTTTATTGCTCACGATCTGGCAGTGGTCCGCCACATTTCACACCGGATCGCGGTGATGTATCTCGGGCGCGTTATGGAGATCGCAGACCGGAATTCTCTCTACGAGAATCCGCTGCACCCCTACACGCAAGCGCTATTGGCGGCCGTGCCTGTCCCGGACCCGGCTGCCGAGCGGGCGCGCGACCATACAATTCTCGCAGGCGAGGTACCGAGCCCACTCAATCCGCCTTCAGGGTGTGTGTTCCGTACACGTTGCCCGAGGGCGACCGAGGAATGTAAGGTCGTCGTGCCCGAGTTACGGAAGTTCGGGGAGGACCACTACGCGGCCTGCATCCACATTTGATGGGGGAGCGCGTTTTTGTTTGGTTTGGCTGGGAGGAAGTTGATGTCGAAGTTCGCAGTATCGGCGGCTCTCACGGCGGCGATCGCGCTGTTGCCCGCCATTGCGGATGCACAAACGCCCAAGAGGGGCGGCGAGTTGCGCTTTGCTGTCAGCGCCGAGCCGCCTGACTACGACTGCCACGCGGCGACATCGTTTGCGTTCATCCATCCGGTGCGCCCCCATTACAACACGCTGCTCAAGTTCGATCCGGCCAATTACCCGAAAGTGGTCGGTGATCTGGCAGAGTCATGGGAGCAGTCGGCGGACGGCCTGACTTACACGTTCAAGCTGAAGCAGAATGTGAAGTTTCACGACGGTACTCCGATGACGTCGGAGGACGTCAAGGCCAGCTATGAACGTATCCGCAATCCTGAGGGCGGCGCGCGCTCGATCCGTCAGGCGGTCTATGAGGACATCGAGTCCATCGAAACGCCTGACGAGTATACGGTCGTCTTCAAGCTGAAGAAGCCCAACGCCTCGATGCTCACCAACTTCGCTTCGCCGTGGGACTGCATCTATAGCGCGGCGAAGCTGAAGGAGGACCCGAAGTTTCCAGAGCGGAATATTCTCGGCACCGGACCCTTCAAGTTCGTCGAGCATGCTGCGGGCTCGCACTGGGTTGGCGAGCGGTTCGAGGATTATCACGTCGAAGGGCGCCCCTACCTCGATCGCTATCGTGCGATTTTCATCACCAACACGGCTGCGCGCGTGAATGCCTTGCAGGCGGGCGAGGTCCTCTCAGAGTTCCGTGGCCATTCGCCGGCTGATCGTGACAAGCTCGTTGCGGCGCTGGGCGACAAGGTCGAGGTGCTCGAGAGCCCCTGGATCTGCAGCCTCGTCGTGACCTTCAATACGGAGAAGAAGCCGTTCGATGACGCGCGCGTGCGCCGGGCGTTGTCGCTCGCCATCGACCGTTGGCAGGGCGCCGAGGCGCTGTCCAAGATCGCGCTCGTGCGGCATGTCGGCGGTATCCTGAGGCCTGGCTACGAGCTTGCGGCGACCGACAAGGAGCTGGAGCAATTTCCGGGCTTCGGGCGTGACATCAACGCGGCTCGCGAAGAGGCCAAGAAGCTCTTGGCGGAAGCCGGTGTGAAGGATCTGTCCTTCAAGTTGATGAACCGGAACGTGGCAATGCCTTACACGCCGGTCGGCGTTTATCTGATCGACCAGTGGCGGCAGATTGGCGTGACAGTCGAGCACGACCAGCCCGAGACCTCTGCCTACATCTCGAACCTGCGGAGCGGCAACTTCGAAGCTGGGCTCGACTTCCATTGCGATGCGGTCGACGATCCCAACCTGCAGCTCGCGAAATTCGTCTCGGCGAACCGGTCGCCCATCAACTATTCGCGGGCGAATGACCCCAAGCTCGACGAGCTGTATGAAGCGCAGAAAGGCGAGCTGGACGCCGAAAAGCGCAAGCAGATTCTCCGCGAGTTCGAGCGCCACGCTCTGACGGAGGCTTACAACATTCCGGTCGTCTGGTGGCACCGGATCATCGTGAACTGGAAGCAGATCAAGGGCTGGCACATGTCGCCGAGCCATTATCTGAACCAGGATCTCCAGGACGTGTGGCTCGA
>QGVC01000729.1 GCA_003242645.1 Pseudomonadota bacterium | reverse complement strand
CACGGCGCCCTTCGGCTCGACGATGTCGTCCATGCGATCTGTCGCGGGAGTCGTCGCGATGCCGGTCACGATGCGCTTGTCGTCGTCCAGTTCCTTAACTTCGAGCACGGAGTACGCGCGATTCATGTCATCTACCTACGGCAAACATAACCAGCTTCTGCTTCTTCACCGGCACTGAATGCGCCGCACCGAACGCCATCACCACCGCAACGATCGGATCGATCTTGTTCGTGGATTTCTGCTTGGATAGCCAAGCGTTGTCCCACTTGTCCTTCTCCACGACCGCCGACATGATCGCGGAGATCAGCGCAGGATTGCGGCGGAACCGCACCCGGCCCTCGAGCATCGCGTCCTCAAGCAGTCGCAGAGATCCAGGGAACCAAAGTCCTTCGGCCTGCTTCCCTTCGCGCTTCGCCGACTCGATCATTTCGTCAGTCGGCTTAGCTTTCTTCGTCCCGCCTTGCGGGTGCTCAACGAAGTTCAGCGAGAGATTGAGTTGCTTCGCGTCCTCTTCGAAGCGACGGAACGCATAGCGGTCGTACGCCACCATGCGCACGTTGTAGTCGCGGTCGTATTCGACCAGCGTCTGCGCGACGTGCAGGTAATTGATGTTCTCGCCAGGGGGAGCGTGAATAAATCCCTGCTTCGCCCAAATCGGATACGGGATCTTGTCCCGCTCCGAGCGCTCCTGCATCGTGTCGCCAGGCGTCCAAGCCTCGATCCAAATATCGAATGTCGGCTTGCGAACCTTCTTGAGCTCTCCGGTCTTGTCACGCGCCTCGACTTCTTTCTCGCCGGTCTGAACAACGCAACCGAGCGCCGTTAAGTCACGGCTCTGCGAGAGGTCCAGGCCAAGGAACACATCCTTGCCTTTGTGCTCGACGACCGGATCGAAGTCCGCGAGCAGAGGCTCAACCACCTCGCGCGACATCCACGCCACATCCGAGTCCGTCCACACGCAGAAGTGCAGACGCAGGATGTTGTTCTGCTTCGCCGGGATGTTCTTCGCTTGAGCGACGACGGAAGCTAGATACTCTTCCGTAATCGTCACACCGAGCAGCGGATTCGCTTTGATCCAGCAGCTCGGGTCGTTAAGAGGATCGTCGCCTTCGTCCAGCGCACAAACGTAGGAGAAGAGCTCGTCGTCTAGCGGGCGACCGATGAACGTCGGGTCGGTCAGTGCGTCCTCATGACCTGCCGCGACCTTGACCGCCCATTCGTGTTCGTGCCACGCAACCGAGTTCCGGTCAGAACCCGAGTTTGTGATCATGAATAGCAGCGGCTGGCGTCTGAACTTAAAGCCACGTTCCAGCATCTCGAGGATGCTGCTGTCCGGCATCTCATGAACTTCGTCAGCTAGGACGAAATGCGGGCGCGGACCGGAGCCAGTCTTCCCAGCGTCTCGAGACACTGGACGAAAGAAGCTACCTCTTCGGTGGTAGGCCATGTTGTACTCACGGCCTACACCACCAGAGAACTCAATGTATCTCGCCAGTTTCGGCGACTGCCGAACCATCTT
>QGVC01000251.1 GCA_003242645.1 Pseudomonadota bacterium | reverse complement strand
CAAGGAGAACCGCGACGTTCCACCGCTCAACTACGAGCGTGTCTATCGCCTGAAGGCGGCGCACCCCGAACTGAGGATCATCATCAACGGCGGCATTCGCTCCCTGGACGAGGCTGAGGAGCATCTGGCCCGGGTCGACGGCGTGATGTTGGGGCGCGCGGCCTATCAGACCCCCTATCTGCTGGCGGAGGTCGACCGCCGAATCTTCGGCTCACAGGCTCGGCCGGCCACCCGGCGAGAGGTCATCGAGCGGCTTATTCCCTACATCGAGCGCCACCTCGCCCGCGGAGGTAGGCTGAACAACGTGACGCGACACATCCTCGGCCTCTATCATGGGGAGCCGGGGGGCCGGCTCTTCCGTAGGCAGCTCAGCGGCCTGCACGAAAAAGCCGATGTAGAGCCTCTGCTCGAGGCGCTTGCTATTGTCGAACGTGCAGCCTCCCTGAAGAGAGTGGCTGCATAGGATCAATCGCATGGACATGGAGATTTCGGCCGGCGCTGTGGCGCTTTTGATCCTGGCGCTCGGTGCCGGTGGTCTTGTTTCGGGCTTTCTAGCGGGCCTTTTCGGGATTGGCGGCGGCGCCATCACGGTGCCGATTCTCTACGAGGTCTGGCGGGTGCTGGACATCGATCCAGCAATCCGCATGCACATGGCCGTGGGCACGTCGCTCGCGGTCATGATCCCCACGACGCTGCAGTCCTTCCTGGCACACCGCGCCCGCGGCAGTGTGGACATTGGGTTTCTGAAGCGAATGGCCGCTCCTGTCGTCCTCGGGGTGGCTGGAGGGGCGCTGATCGCCAGCGTCAGTGTGAGCACGGTTCTGAAGTGGGTTTGGGTCGTCTTCGCCTCGACCCTTGCAGCGAAGCTGTTCTGGGGACGGGACGACTGGCGGCTCGGAAAGGATATTCCGAAAAGCCGCTTCGTCGAGCTTTACGGCGTCTTCGTGGGCGTGCTCTGCGGCCTGCTGAGCATCGGTGGTGGCGCGTTCATGACGATGCTCATGATGCTGTATGGCCGGCCTATCCATCAGGCGGTCGGCACATCAGCCGGCTTTGGTCCGCTGGTCTCCATCCCAGGAGCCATTGGCTTCATGATCGCAGGCTGGGGTGCATCGACCCTGCCGATCGGCTCGCTGGGATACGTCAACCTGATCGGCGCGGCCGTCATCATCCCCGCCAGCGTTTTCGCCGCGCCGCTGGGTGCCCGGCTCGCCCATCACTTCTCGCGCCGCAAGCTGGAGGTGGCCTTCGGCTGCTTTATGTCCGCTCTTGCGTTACGTTACGCGCTCGACCTGCTGCTCGCTTGACCGGACCTCTATTGCGGAGGAGCCCCATGCGCTTTCTGCTGACAGCAGTGCTGATGCTCGTCCTTGTTGGTCCCGCAGCGGCCGCTGAACCGCTGCCTCCGCCATCCGGACCAGAAGAGCCGCGCGTCGTGCCGAAGCTGGGCGAGGACGGCCTCTATCATCAGGACTGGTTCGTCCAATCATTCCTCAATCTCAGGGAGGACCACGCAGAGGCCAAGGCCGCCGGCAAGCGGTTCGCCGTGTTCTTCGAGCAGCGCGGGTGCATCTACTGCGCCAAGATGCACAAGGAGGTCCTCGCGCTGAAGTACATCAACGACTACGTGCGGGAGAACTTCCACGTCGTGCAGCTCGATCTGTGGGGCTCGCGCGAGGTCACCGACTTCGACGGCACGGTGTTGCCGGAGAAGAAGCTGGCCGAGCGCTGGGGCATCCTTTTCACACCGACGGTCGTTTTCTTCAAGGATGAGCTGCCGCCGGACGCCACCTGGGGCAAGGACCTCGAGGTTGCCCGCATGCATCTCGGCATGGGGCCCGGCACCTTCTACGACATGTTCGTCTGGATCCGAACGAAGACCTACAAGAAGGATCCGAATTTCCAGCGTTTCCACATCGAGCGGTACAACCAGCGGGGCGGGTAACACCAGCATTGCGCCTGCATGATCGGCCCCCTAGATTTTTCCTGACTCAGTCTGATGGGATGACCGCTGTTGCAGCGCGCTCGACTGAAGCCACGTGAGACCGACGACACCCTCAGGGCGCACGGGGATCTGAATTCAATCCTTGCGCGCGGGCAGAATCCTTTGCGGGTGGGACCCGGGGAGCATCGACCACGCCCACCAGAGGCACCCCTGATCTTTGCGAGACAGAAAGCGCGGTGAGCCATGCTGTGGATCTTGCTTCTGCTGCTGGCGGCCGGTGGGCTCATCCTCTTCGTCGGCGAGGATCAGGGGACGATCGCAGGTCTCGATCCGGCGAGCTTCGCGAGCTTGGTGGCAGGCGCAGCGCTGCTCATCTACTTCTTCACCTTCCTGGCCAGCTCCTACAGGGGCCGCATCGGCCAGGCGTTCAAGGATTTCGCGGTCTGGGCGCTGATCGCCTTCGCCCTTGTCGTCGTGTACAGCTTCCGTGAGGAGGTCACTTACCTGGCCCAGCGTATCAAGGGCGAGTTGCTGCCCCCTGGGGAAACTGTCGTCTACGGCAGCGACGAACGCGGCGAACGGGCCGTTCGTGTGCGCCGCCGTCCTGATGGGCATTTCTCGATCCGCATGCAGGTGAACGGTGCGCCGGTCACGATGCTGGTCGATACCGGCGCGTCTACGATTGTGCTGAGGACGGCAGACGCGCGGCTCGCCGGCATCGATGTCGACCGGCTCAACTACACGGTGCCCGTGCAGACGGCCAATGGCACCGCCTATGCCGCTGCCGTCAGACTGCGCAATGTTTCGGTGGGCCCCATCCAGGTCGAAGGGGTTGATGCTCTTGTGGCCAAACCAGGTGTGCTCAACGAGAGCCTACTTGGTATGAACTTCTTAAGACGACTGCGCTCCTATGAGTTCTCAGGAGAGTTCCTGACGCTCCGCAGCTAGCAAAGACTTAACGGTCTGAAACCGCGGGCGTCGCAGCGCCTGGGGACTTGAGTGATGCGTCTGTCGTCCGGTGTGAGAGTTGCGCTCGGCGAGGCTGGGAAATGGTTGGCCGTCTCCGCAGTCGGCATCGTCACGTTCGTCTGGTTTGACGAGCTGAAGGCGGGATTTTCGCAAGCCCTCGACCACAATGTGGCCTCGCGGCTGCAACAGGCCGCTAAACAACAGGAACCCGACGACAACCACAACCCCGGGCAAGTCACACTCGAACCCGGCGAGGATGGCCATTTCACCGCCACGGCCCTGATCAACGGCCACCCCGTTTCGGTGCTGATCGATACTGGCGCCTCGATTGTCGCCTTGAGTCACGAGGATGCCGAGCGCGTCGGCGTGCGGGTGAGCCCCGGCGACTTCACCAAACGTGTGCAAACGGCGAACGGGATCGCGAAGGTCGCCCCCATTTTGCTCGAGAGCATCAAAATCGGCGAGATCACCCTATATAACATCGAGGCTGCGGTCAGCGAGCCTGGGAGGCTCGGAACCACTCTGCTCGGCATGACGTTCATCGGTCGGCTCAGCCGCGCCGAAATGCGGGGTGGCGTTCTGATCCTCCAGAAATAGAACTCGCTCCGACCTCAGCCTTGGGCTTGCCTACAATCCGCGCTTGATGGCGGCTCACTAGTTCGGAGCGGAATTCCGCGCCCTCGCGTCTGTCCACATCAGCCACAGAACAAATAGGGTGATGACGATGCTTCCTGTCCCGCGCGCCGATCTCAAACCCAACACGGCCGAGTTCGAGCAGCTGCCGCTGGTGAAGCCGACGGGCTTTCGAGAGTACGACGCGCGGTGGCTGTTTCCCGACGAAATCAACCTGATGGGTCTCAACACCATCGGATTGGCCCTGGCGACCCTGGCGGATGAGCGCGGTGTTCCGAAGCGCTTCGTCGTCGGCCACGACTACCGCTGGTACTCCTCCTCGGTGAAACAAGCCTTGATGACAGGCCTGCTGGCCGGGGGCGCGGAGGTTTACGACATCGGCCTCGCTCTCTCCCCGATGGCCTATTTCGCGCAATTCGAGCTGAACGTGGAAGGCGTCGCCATGGTGACCGCCAGCCACAACGATAACGGCTGGACCGGCATCAAGATGGGCATTGAGCGGCCACTGACGTTCGGCCCCGACGAGATGGCTCGCCTCAAAGAGATCGTGCTCGAAGGTCAGTACAAGGCGCCAGGCGGCGGCAAGTACGTGTTCGTGCCCGATATGGCCGAACGCTACATAAAAGCCCTGACTGATCGGCCGAAGCTGAAGCGGCGCCTCAGGGTGGTCGCGGCCTGCGGCAACGGCACAGCGGGGACTTTCGCGCCGCGGGTGCTGGAGGCGATTGGCTGCGAAGTCATTCCGCTCGATACGAAGCTCGACCACTCCTTCCCGCGCTACAATCCAAACCCGGAAGATATGAAGATGCTGCACGCGATGGCGGAAGCCGTGCTGCAGCACAAGGCGGATGTGGCCTTCGGCTTCGACGGCGATGGGGACCGCTGCGGTGTCGTCGACAATGAAGGCGAGGAGATCTTCGCCGACAAGGTCGGCGTGATGCTCGCGCGAGACATCTCGGCCATCCATCCAAACGCGCGTTTCGTTGCCGACGTGAAATCGACGGGGCTTTTTAAGACCGATCCCGTCCTGAAGCAGAACGGCGCGCAAACTGACTATTGGAAAACCGGCCACTCGTACATGAAGCGCTATAGCTTCGAGACGAAGGCGTTGGTCGGCTTCGAGAAGTCGGGCCACTTCTTCTTCAACCCGCCGCTCGGCCGCGGCTATGACGACGGGCTCGTCGCAGCGATTGCTGTCTGCGACATGCTGGATCGCGCCCCCGACAAGTCTCTCGCCGACCTGCGGAGAGCCCTGCCCAAGACGTGGCAGTCGCCGACGATGTCACCGCACTGTCCCGATGAGAAAAAGTACGAGGTGGTCGATCGTGTGGTCGCGCACTACCAGAAATTGAAAGCTGAGGGGACGCCTGTTGCCGGACAGAAGATCGCTGAGCTGATCACCGTGAACGGTGTTCGCGTGGTTCTGGAGGACGGGACTTGGGGCCTCGTCCGCGCCTCCTCCAACAAGCCGGAGCTGGTGGTCGTCGTCGAAAGCCCGACCTCGGAAGAAAACATGCGCGCCATCTTCGCGGACATCGATGGCGTGCTGTCAAAAATGCCAGAAGTGGGCGAGTACAATCAGAAGATCTGAACAAGTTTTTCTCGAAATATAGCTAAGTCTGCTCTGTGATGAGCAGCATCTAAACTCTCCCGTCGGACTAAGGATCGTGCTAGGCTAGTTCGAGTTAGAGCTGGGGGGCCCACCTATGCACGTTCTACCGACCATTTTGAGTGCGTGGAGCCGGTG
>QGVC01000728.1 GCA_003242645.1 Pseudomonadota bacterium | reverse complement strand
CGACTATAGCACCAACGCGCCGTACGCGCTCACGACGATCGCCCACCTTATGCACGCGCCGCCCGCGCCCTACGTGCCGTCCGAGCGCGTCGGAGAGCCGGCCCTAACGATCCTGGTCTGCTGGACTCGTTCGAGCTGACCATTCGCCATGTGGATCTGAAAAGCTGGATGCTGCGTAATTTTCCCTCGCAACGGCCCGCCTTCCTATTCACCCGCAGTGAACGCAACGTTCACCCGACAATCACCTTCGAGGCCGGTCAGGCGATGCTGGTTGAGCGCGCGGCAATGCGTGCGGAAATCTGTCAGTACCGGGCCCAGCTCCAGTATCTGGAACAGCGCCAGGATGCTTTGGTTAAGCAGGCGGCAGCCATACCGTCCTGTGAGGGCTGTCCGAGCAGCGATCGGTCTGAAAGAACATTCCTGCACATCATCGGTGGCTTGCTTTACCTGATGCTGGGCAAGTCGCCGGGCGGCAAGCCCTATTCGTGCTTCAAGACGCAGGAGGCGATCATTTGGGCGTTGGAGGCTCATTTCGAGAATGTCAGAGGCATGACCGCACGCACCCTGCAAAGCAAGTTTGCGCAGGCCAAACGCCTCCTGGCCACGACGGATTCTGACTGAGGCCACCGAAACTGCGGTCACGCAGACCGCATTTGCGGTGTACTTCGTCCATGGCGTCACTTCAATAAGGATCACCCCTCATTCGCGCCAGAGCGCGTCACGGAGTGATCCTGATGTTGAACAATTTGCTACCTGGAGAGCGTTGCATCCTGCGTCGAGTGGAAGTCGAGGCCAAGACCGGCCTGAAGCGCGCGCAGATCTACAACCTGATGAAACAAGGCACCTTCCCAAAAGCTGTGCGGCTGGGGTTGCGTGCCGTTGGCTGGGACTCCCTCGAAGTGGAGGCATGGGTCGATCAGAAGCTCAGTGAGCGGTGTTGAGTCGTGCTCATTACTTCCCGTTCCGCTTTCCTTCGACGAGGAGCTCCCATGTCACGTCTGCATGAGCTGACGCGCGGCCATCATCGCTTGCGGCAACTGATCGAATTCGCCCTTTCCGAGGGCTGGGATGTCCGCCGCACCTCGGGCGGCCATCTGAAGTTCTGTAAACCGGGACTACCGCATATCTACAGCAGCTCCACCTCCAGCGACTACCGCTCGGAGCGCAACGCGCGTGCACGGTTGCGACGGGCCGAGCGGCTGGCCAGGCAGGAGGCGCGCTGCCATGACTGACATCACAGGCCAGGTTGGCCAGCAGCAGCTGCTTGAGGTGCCGCAGGCGGAAACGCCTATGATGGTGACGCTCGATCAACTACGGCCCTACGAGCACAACCCGCGCGTAACCCGTAATCCCCGTTACGACGAAATCAAGGCCTCGATACGCGAGCGTGGCCTGGACTCGCCTCCGGCCATCACCCGGCGGCCGGGGGAGGCTGAGTACATCATTCGCAACGGCGGCAACACCCGTCTGGCGATCCTGCGCGAGCTGTGGGCAGAGACGCGCGAGGAGCGCTTCCTGCGC
>QGVC01000250.1 GCA_003242645.1 Pseudomonadota bacterium | reverse complement strand
AGGCGCTCAGCTCTGCGGCAAGTGCAACACCGCGGCCGTCGTCATGATGGACGGCTGCATGACGTGCCTCAACTGCGGCGATTCGAAGTGCGGTTGAGGGCGGCGACAGGCGCCTGTGCGTTGCGCCTGTCCGAGACCCCAAAAGCTGAGACTTGGACCCCAAAAGGTGAGACTTCGGACCCCATAAAGTGGAACTAGATGCCCCTTTGAAATCAAAGGGTTACGAAGGTGCAGACCCCATAAGTTGAGACTTCAGCTCTCGAATGAGGGCTGAAGCACCATTGAGGGGCTGCGGAAGTTGCTCTCAGGGAAGAAGTAATTCGAAGGCCCGCCCCCAACGGGGCGGGCCTTTGTCGCTATGGGAGTCGGTGACACCGCAAGTCGGTCAGAGCTCGCACCCAGCGCTCCCTCAACGAGCTTGAGCTCAAGGACCAGTCAGTCTTCAAGCAATAGCGTCCGTGATGAGACGCAGTGTCAAGTCTGGGTCGGCCTGTAGCACGTCCATGTCAGCGCCAAGCGGCGTCAGCGGCGTCTAGGAGGGTCTACATCCACCATCAGCTCGAAACTGATCGAGCTGGCTCCCATCGCCTTCATGCACTGAAGGAAGAACACGAATGAAAAGGTCCCGCGGGACATCTTGTTTGCAAGGGACCGCTCCGTCTCATGGACGCCTATGGCCTGGAGGCGCTTCGCCAAGACCGCATAGGTCAGGCCGCGACGCACAATTTCCGCCTTGAGAATCCGGCGTGCTTCGTTCTCCCAGTTAACAAAAGTGTGCAGCCGGTCCACATCTGCAGCGTATCACCAAGACGCCTTTCACAAGATAGACATCCCGCGACGAGCGATACTCATCCCATAAATGGGATTCTTCGCGAGAGCTGCGAAAAGTGGTGCCTACACGGGCTCGGACTTCAGTCGAACGGAGGTACCACAATGCTCTCGCCACCAGACGGCAAGTTTCCTGCTGTTCCAAGTGTCCGGGTGGATCGCCCGTGCGACACACGCGGTGCCGTACTCGAGATCGCTTTTCCAGAGGGGGGCGGGCTGCGTGCGCGCGCCGTCGTCTCGCGTTCCAAGGCTCGGGAAACGGGAAAGCACCCGAGCTGGAAGGTGGGGCGAATGCTGCAGTGGGAGTCGCCGGCAGAACGTGACGCGTTCCAGCTCCTCGACGCAGATCCTCGGGTCCGGGCGTACTGCGAGCAGCCGGTAGCGATTCGCTACAAGCTCAACGGCGAGGTCCATACCCACATTCCGGACATACTGGTCGAGACGGCGGGCGCTCGCGAGCTCTGGGAAGTCAAGTACGCGTCTGATGCCGCCGACCCTTTCGTCCGCGCGCGAACCAGTCTGCTCGAACGTTCGCTTCCACGCTGGGGGTTCACCTATCGTTTGGTGCTGGCAGAAGAACTCGCGCGCCAGCCGCGGCTTTCAAACGTCCGCACACTGCTCAAGTACGGCCGCAATCCCGTCAGTGATCTCGAGCGAGAGCGCCTGCGGCGCCTGCTCCTCATCGCACCGTCCATCCGCTGGGATGCAGCGCTGAATGGCGCGCTCGGCCCTCGGGGTGCCGCCATCGTATGCCGCCTGACGCTTGAAGGCGTCCTGTCGCTCGATCTCGAGCAGCCCCTGGGTCCCGACAGTCAGTTCTGCCTGAGCAACTCGCGCGCAGGAGATTGAGATGGGCGTGTTCGCGTTTCAGAAGGAAACGGTTTTCACGCTCGACGGCAGAACGTACAAGCTCCTGCGGAAGGTCGAGCCCGACATCTGGCAAGCAGAAGAGCTTCGCACAGGTCGAATCCACGAGTTCAGTGACGAGGGTCTGCGTGACCTCTACGCCAAGGGAAAGTTGAAGGCATCGATTGCGGGGACATCTCCACAGTCATCCTCCCGAAAGCCACCTATCAACGTGAGCCCTGAAGAGTGGGAGCGAGCGAAGGTTCGCCGGGCCTACGTCCACGCCATTCTCGATCTCCCGAACACGCGCGCCGTAATCATGCCGGTGATCCGGGAAACCTGGCTCAAGCTCCTCAAGCCGCCGAAACGACCAAGTGCTTCCTCGGTGATCCGGTGGAAGGAGAACTACCTGCGCGCTGGCAAAGATATCCATGCGCTCATTGAACGGCACCACCAGAAAGGCAACACCAAGTCACGCTATCCGCAAGAAGTTGAGCGTCTCACCCTGCAGGCGATCGAGACGGTTTACCTCACGGAAGAACGCAAGCCGCTTGAAGCGGCGCTGGATGAGGCAAAAGCGCTGGTCGACAAAGAGAACGAGCTGCGCCCGAAGGGCATGCAGCTCCCTCGCCCAACGCGCAGGCTGCTGAAGCGACTCGTCGATACGATTCCCGCCTTCGAACGGTACGCAGCTCGCTACGGTAGGGATGCGGCGATAAATCGCTTCCGCGCGGTACTTCGGCGTCGCTTCAAAGGACTGCCGTTGGAGGTCGCGGAAATTGACCACACGCCGTGTGACGTGCTCGTCCTCGACGATCGCACGTTCCTACCCCTTGGGCGTCCCTGGCTGACCGTGTGCCTCGATGTTGGCACGCGGTGCGTGCTCGGCATCTACATCAGCTTTGAACCGCCAAGCTACTTTACGGTCGCTCGATGCTTGAAGCACGCCATCCTCCCAAAAAACATCCAGGCGGAGTACCCACAGATCCAAAACAAGTGGGAGGCGCACGGCGTCATGTCGACGCTGCTCGTTGACAACGGGCGTGAGTTCCACAGTCAAAGTCTTGAGAACGCTGCCTACTCGCTCGGGATTGAGCTCCAGTACGCGCCACGCAAAAAGCCGTGGTTTAAGCCACATGTTGAACGCTTTCTCGGGACCTGTAACCGTGAGGTCGCGCATGGGCTTCCGGGTACCACGTTCTCAAACATCCTCGAAAAAGACGAGTACGACCCGGTAAAGCAGGCCGTCTTACGGTTCAGCGCGTTCCGCGAAATCCTCTTCACGTGGGTGTGCGATGTGTATCACCAGCGATCTCATCGAGGGCTCGGCAAGCTGTCACCTGCGCAGGTCTGGAAAGAGTCGATCACGCCGGACCAGATTCTCCTGCCGGATGATCCCGCGCGCCTGGATGCAATCCTTGGCCGCAGTGAGCGGCGGCGGTTGAGTCACAAGGGGATCGAACTCGATGGGTTGTTTTACAACTCCCCGGAGCTGCTGAAGCTGCGTCGCCGACTCGGAAGTACGCTCGATGTCGAGGTCCGCGTCGACGACGCAGATCTTGGTCGGATCATCGTGTTGGCGCCGGATACCGGTGAGCCCATCACGGTTGAATCCCTCGACAAGGACTACGCCCAGGGGCTTTCGCGATACCAGCACAAAGTCTGCAAGCGGTACGCGGCCCGCGAGTTCAATTGTTCCGGGCCGGAGGCGTGGCTTCGGGCGAAAGCGCGCATCGCTCAGATCATCGAGTCGGAGTACAGCCTCAAGAAGCGCACAACACGAAAGAGGGTCGCGCGCTACTTGGGCGAATCGGCGCTGCCGTCCCAATCTTCTTCGACCACAGGGCCCGCCGTTACGGCCGCGCTTCAGGCACCACCGGAATCCGGTGCGCCTGCGCAGTCGGCCGAAGCACGACTGATCGAAGAGCGTCCGCTGATTGCGGACACGACGAGCACGCCGGCAAGGGTGTTCAAGCCCAGTTACCGAGTGCGCAACTCACAGCGGTTTACAGATGGATCTGAGGAGTAGGGCGGAAATGTCCGACGCTCGGGCCATAATCGAAAACACGCTCGTGCCACACACCGCCTTCAGGGAGGCCAGTATGCGCCTGAAGCAGTGCTACGAGTACGCCGAGGGCGCGGCGGAGCCCATCTGTATGGCAGTGCTGGGTGAGTCGCGTACTGGAAAGAGCCGCGCGCTGGAAGAGTGCTTCGTAGAGCATCCCCCGCGCCGCGATGAAGACGGTCTCACAGTCCCGATCCTGTACGTCAAGACGCCGTCGAAACCGACTGTGAAGGGTCTGGCGGCACTGATGCTGCAAGCGATTGGTGATCCCCGGTGGCACGCAGGCTCCGAGATTGAGAAGACAAATCGTCTTCGTACGTTGATGTGCAACGCGAACACCAAGATGGTGATGATCGATGAGTTTCAGCACTTCTATGACAAGGCATCACACAAGGTGATGCACCACGTTGCGGACTGGCTGAAGATCCTGGTGGATGACGCGAAGGTAGCGCTCGTCGTCGCCGGCTTGCCCGACTGCCGTGCCGTGTTGGACCAGAACGAACAGTTGGCCGGAAGGTTCTTGGCGCCAGTGACCATGCACCGGTTTGACTGGAAGCGGGAGGAGCATCGAGCGGAGTTCATGGGCATCTTGGCGGCATTTCACGAGGCGATGAGCGAGCACTTCGATGTGCCCGAGCTCCACACCCCGGAGCTTGCGTTCCGCTTCTACTGTGGAACCGGTGGTCTCATGGGGTACCTGACAAAGCTCCTGAGGCAGGCTGTATGGAATGCGCTGGATGAGGAGCGGCGCACCGTGACACTCGAGGACTTTGCGCGGGCACATCAGCAGGCGGTCTGGCGACCGGAAGGCAGCGGATCCGAGCTGCGCCCGTTCAGTCGGGACTTCATCCTGAGTCCAACAGAAGAGCTCCTGGCGATGGTGAGGGCGCTTGGGACGCCAGCGCTCGAGACGCGTGAGCGAACAACCCGGGGCGGCGGAGGCCGCTCGCGTCGGCGAGAGACGTTTCAGCAGGTAGTGTCGAGGTGAGGACGTCGTGTTGCTTCTGGTTCGTACGCCCGCACCCAAGGCGACCGAAAGCCTCCTCGGGTATGTACTCCGTGTGTCCGAAAGTAACGGCTACTCGACTCCAACGCATCTCTTCGCACTTGCTGGGCTGGGGAGGGGGCAGGATCAGATTCCAGGGTTCCCTTACGAGAAACTTGCGAAGATCGTGGGGCGCGCGCCAGAGGAGCTTCACGCAATCGCCTACCGGGTAGGTTCCGGTCGTCGCGCGCGCTTCAAGATCCTCAACCACGACTTGGGGCGATCGCGCGGACGATCACGGGGGAACACCCCCCTGCGTCTGCGCCAGCCTGCGTTCTGCCCGGCCTGCGTGGAGAACCTGGGTTACATCGACGCGTTCTGGGACCTGCGCGTGGCTGTCGCATGCCCGGAGCACCAAACTGCGGCTCTCCGGACCTGCCCAACTTGCAGTGTGGGCATTCGTTGGCGTCGGCCGGGCCTGCTCCAGTGCCACTGTGGCGCAACGTTGACCCCGGACAGCTTACCGCAGGCGGGCCGAGTTCCGTCCGAGTTTTTCGAGATCTGAGAGACAAAGTTCATTTTCCGCGTCTGCG
>QGVC01000727.1 GCA_003242645.1 Pseudomonadota bacterium | reverse complement strand
AGCGTGGCGATGAAGAGATCGAGGCTTTCCTTCGACTCGGATTCCGTCGGCTCCACCAGCATGGCGCCGTGGACGACGAGCGGGAAGTACACCGTCATCGGGTGATAGCCCTCGTCGATCATCGCCTTGGCAAAATCGAGCGTCGTGACCCCGGTGTCCTTCAGGAACTTGTCGTCGAACAGCACCTCGTGCATGCAGGGCTTGTCGCCAAAGGGCTGGCTGAACAGGTCGCGCAGTCCAACGCGGACATAATTCGCCGCGAGCACCGCGTCCTCGGACGCCTGCCTCATCCCGTCCGCGCCGTGGGACATCATGTATGTCAGGGCACGGACGAACATGCCCATCTGGCCGTGGAATGCCGTCAGCCGGCCGAACGGAGTCTTGCCCTGGCCTTCTGCATCCGCCGCATCTTCGACGAGGCGCAGAGTGTCACCGTCGCGGACGATGAACGGCACCGGCGCGTACTTCGCCAGCGCCTCAGATAGCACCACCGGTCCGGCCCCCGGCCCGCCGCCACCGTGTGGCGTCGAGAAGGTCTTGTGCAGGTTGATGTGCATGGCATCGACGCCAAGCTCGCCGGGGCGAACCTTGCCGACGATGGCGTTGAAGTTGGCGCCGTCGCAGTAGAAGTACGCGCCGGCCTCATGCACCGCCTTCGCAATCTCGACCACCTCCGGCTCGAACAGGCCGCAAGTATTCGGATTGGTCAGCATGATGGCCGCAACATCCGGACCCAGCGCCGCGCGGACGGCTTCGACGGAGACAGTGCCATCTTCCCGCGCCGGAATGGAGCGCACCGAGTAGCCCATGAAAGCGGCCGTCGCCGGGTTGGTGCCGTGCGCCGAATCCGGGACCAGCACGACGTCGCGCTTCGAGCCGGTTGCTTCGTGCGCCGCCTTGATGGCGAGCATCCCACAAAGCTCGCCGTGAGCGCCCGCCTTCGGTGAAAGGGCGACCGCCTTCATGCCCGTGAGCTCGAGCAGGTAGGCCGCCAGCATCTCCATGAGTTGCAGCGCCCCCTGCACCGTCTGCTGCGGCTGCAGCGGATGGATATCGCTGAAGCCCGGCAGCCGCGCCATTTTCTCGTTGAGACGCGGGTTGTGTTTCATCGTGCAGGAACCGAGCGGGTACAGTCCCGTGTCGATCGCGTAATTCCGCTGGGACAGGCGCACGTAATGGCGCATGGCCTCCGGCTCGGTCAGTCCCGGCAGGCCGATCGGCCCTTGGCGTTCCAGACCGTTAAGACGTGACGCTACCGGCTTCGGCTCCGGAAGATCGACACCGCTCTTCGACAGGCTGCCGGCCTCGAAGATCAGCGGCTCCTCGTGGTCGAGGCCCCTGTGGCCCGTGAACGTACGGCCTTCGGTAGCCGGAGAAACTGCGCCCGGAGTTGTAGGGCGACCTTGAGTATTCATACCCATCAGAGCACCTCCTGCAGCGCCTTGACGTAGGCCGCGCGGTCCTCGTCGGTGTTGATCTCGGTGGATGCAACGATGATCAAATCACGGAGCTCGCTGCGCTTGGGCT
>QGVC01000726.1 GCA_003242645.1 Pseudomonadota bacterium | reverse complement strand
GCCGCGGTACTTCTTGATCAACGCGACAGCCGCATCGGAGAGCGGTCGGCGGCAGCACGCGCACGAATCCTCGGCACTCGGATAACCGTCCCCGAAATGCGTCTTTACGCAGTGCTCGCCCGACTGAATGAAGTTGCGCCACTCCTCACTGAGCGCACCCGGGATACCTAGACCCTCGAACGCCTTGGCCCCCGCTTTATCACGACGCTCCTTGTTGCGCGTGTACGCGTCGAGAAGCTCAGCATATCGCTCCAGATCGAACGCTCTCGCCACGTCGATGGCCGAAGACAAGGCCTCTACCATTGCCCTACGGGCTTGCAAGCGCTTCAGCTCGTTCTGAGTATTCGAGGACTTAAGGGCCTCGATCTCCGCTTTCAGAGACTCGATGGTCGATTCAAATCTGTCCGGCAGCGCTGCGTACCTGCGGATCTCCTCGAGGTCTGTCGCCCCACCGAGGGTCGCGATGAGCGGGTAAATCGAGGAGGACGGGTCGAAAAACTGCTGCAGCGTGTTCGCACCGGGAGTACGAGCCGAGATGGCCTGGCTGAGGGCTGTGCGTACACGCTCGATCGCGTTCTGCACCAGCGGGTACAGCATCAGCTCCCCGGGCGTGTAAACGTAAGTCAGATCCTCCTCAAGGTGCAGCCGGGCGCCGCGGGTGTCGAAGACGTTTACCCGATTGAGCGGGCTGATACCGGACTCGTTCTTCCAATCTACGGTTTTCTCCGATGTCCCAACTGTCACAGTGAAAACCGCACTCGGAGAGCTCTGCTTGGCTGCCCAGATATTCGGCAGAATGTCTTCGGCCGTCCGCACACCGGCCGCGCGCTTCAGCACGCGTACGAATCCGGATTTCCCTGACCCGTTCTCTCCAAAGATCACGGTTACACGGGGCGCAAAGTCTATTTGTGTGCCTGGCTTGAGTGCATTCACCCCCTCCCCGATCTTGAGCGAATTCAGGCGCACTGGATCTAACGCATTGTCGTCGAGCGGCTTTTCCTCGACCCGCGGAACCGGCTCGAACGTATCATCGGCGAGTTTCTTCTCGGCAAGGAGTACTTTGAGATAGCGCTCAATGTCCGCATCCGAGCATGGACACGGGTTGACGAGAACGTCATGCACGATCGCGCGCACCCATGAATCCTGCTCGTTCGCCCATCGCGGCAGCAGGCGTTCGGAATCGCGGAGGTTAGCAAACTCCCCACTCATGGCCGATAGTTTACCGACAGAACGGAGACGTCCCCGCGTTACTGGCGTGACTCTCGATCCCACAGTCTCTTCTTCCCTACAACGTGCGCGGTGCGCTTCCCTGTGTGCCGCAAATGATCAAGCCCACCTTATCCCGCACGTCCCAACGCCCGAAGCACCACTCTCAGGGCGTCTCGCGAGTCGCTCCCACGTAGGATCAGTCGTGACTGATTCGACGTCGTTTCCTGGCGCTTGTCGCGAACAAACAGCGAAGCAAGAACCCCAAAGAAAGCAAGTGCGAGCCACCCCGCGGCAAAAAACGACACTTTGAAGACCCCCCGC
>QGVC01000249.1 GCA_003242645.1 Pseudomonadota bacterium | reverse complement strand
CCATCGCAAAGCGTCCCGGCACCAACGCGGTCGTCATAGCAGATAAGATCATTGAACGGCTCGAGCAGGTCCGCGGAAGCATCTTCCCTGCCGACGTGGAGATGTCGATTACGCGCAATTACGGGGAGACTGCCAACGAGAAGGCAAACGAGCTGCTGTTCCACCTCGGGCTGGCCACCGTCTCGATCGTTCTGTTGATCTGGGTTGCAATCGGCTGGCGCGAAGCACTCGTGACGCTTGTCGTCATCCCGACCACGATCCTCCTTACACTCTTCGCCTCGTATATCATGGGCTACACCATCAATCGGGTGAGCCTATTCGCATTGATTTTTTCCATCGGCATTCTGGTCGACGACGCGATCGTGGTCATCGAGAATGTCGCACGGCATTGGGCGATGCAGGACGGGCGCCCGCGCACTCAAGCAGCCATCGAGGCCGTGGCGGAGGTTGGCAACCCGACCATCGTTGCGACGCTGACGGTGATAGCCGCGCTACTTCCGATGCTTTTCGTCTCCGGGATGATGGGACCCTACATGGCGCCCATTCCCACCAACGCCTCGGCGGCGATGCTGTTTTCGTTCTTCGTCGCCGTGATGCTGACCCCGTGGCTCATGATGAAGTTCAGCGGATCAGGCAACGGCGGTCTATCTCATGCGCATGGCGACAGCCATATCAGCCGCCTGGGCCGCATGTACATGGCAGTCGCCCGCCCTCTTCTCATAAGGCGGTGGCGGTCATGGATGTTTCTGATCGTCGTTGCCGTTGCGACGCTCGGCTCAATGGCGCTGCTCTATACGAAGAACGTCACGGTCAAGCTCCTGCCCTTCGATAACAAGACGGAGTTGCAGGTGGTAGTCGATCTGCCGGAAGGAGCCTCGGTTGAAGAGACGGACCGCGCGCTGGGGGCCATCGTCCAGCGTTTGTCGGACGTGCCCGAGATAGCCTCGTTTCAGACCTACGCAGGTACGGCGGCACCATTCAATTTTAACGGCCTCGTGCGCCACTACTACATCCGCTCGTCGCCAGAGCTCGGCGATGTACAGGTCAATCTGGTCTCGAAGCACGACCGCAGCCGCACAAGCCATGAGATTGCGCTCGATATTCGCGAGCGCCTCAAAGGCCTCGATTTGCCGAGAGGCACTGCCGTGAAAGTGGTCGAACCACCGCCGGGGCCTCCGGTGCTCGCGACGCTGTTGGCGGAGATTTATGGACCCGATCCGGAAACTCGGCGTGCGGTCGCTACCAAGGTGCGCGAGGCTTTCGAAAGTGTCCCTTTCATCGTTGATGTAGACGACTCCTTCGGCGTCCAAGCTCAGCGCGTGCGGCTCGCTATAAATCAGGACAACCTCGAGTACCATCGCGTCGAGCAATCGGATGTCTACGACACGGTGCGCGCGCTCTACGCCGGTCCCGTCGTCGGCTACTCCCACCGGGGCGGCGGTCGTCATCCCATCCCCATTCGTCTTGCGCCTGCAAAGAACGAAAAGGTGGTGAACGAAAGGACATTGGCAACGCCTGTGCCCGCCAATGCTCTGCCTGGTGAGCGTGGCGTCGTCGAACTCGGTGACGTCGTGAGCGTGCAGAACGAGCGCGCGTCCTTCCCGATCTTCCGCCACAACGGCCGGGCTGCGGAGATGGTCACGGGCGAGCTTGCCGGCGCATTCGAGGCGCCGATCTACGGCATGCTGGCCGTAGCGGAGGCAATCGAAAAGGCAGACTGGGGTGACGTGCCGAAGCCGACCATCGCGCTCCATGGCCAACCCGATGACGAAAACACCCCCACGCTCCTTTGGGATGGCGAATGGGAGGTCACTTGGGTGACGTTTCGCGACATGGGCGGCGCCTTCATCGTTGCGATCCTCGGCATCTACATTCTGGTCGTCGCCCAGTTCCGATCGTTCAAGCTCCCGCTCGTGATTCTGACGCCGATCCCGCTCACGCTCATCGGTATCATGCTTGGTCACAGCCTGTTCGCGGCACCGTTCACGGCGACCTCGATGATCGGCTTTATCGCGCTTGCCGGCATTATCGTGCGTAACTCAATTCTGCTCGTCGACTTCATCCGTCATGCGCGCAAGCCCGGCCGACCGCTACTGGACGTGCTGCTCGAAGCAGGTGCCATCCGCTTCAAGCCAATCCTGCTCACTGCCCTTGCCGCCATGATTGGCGCGGCGGTGATCCTTGCCGACCCGATATTCCAGGGACTTGCCATTTCGTTGCTCTTCGGTCTCGCTTCATCGACGGCGCTGACGGTCCTTGTCATTCCCGCGATCTACGTTGTCTTGCGCGGCGGGAAAGAGCCTGCAGCGGCAAACGCGCCGAAAGCCGCTCAGTGATGCG
Organism: Pseudomonadota bacterium; assembly: GCA_003242645.1. The sequence goes on along the minus strand of QGVC01000249.1, from coordinate 2,998 downwards.
CACGATCGGCACGGGCGCCAGCTCTTCCGCAGTCGAAAAAACGGGAGAGCTGTTGTCGTGCCCGAAGGCGAAACTTGACGCGAGATCTGCGTATTGCAAGAACATTCGGCGCTTTAAGCGCCGAATGAGCCGAGATGAAGCTCAGGCATCTCTAGCCTCTGCAACCGCTTCCCTGAGCGCTCTCTCATTCATGTAGCCAGGATATATTTTCATACTGGGATCGATGCTGGCCTCGAGCTTATGGCTGCTGATCCCAAGTGCCTTTCGGTATTCCGCGATTTGCTTTGGCGCCACCGAGCCATCGGTCGGAATCGTCGCACGCAGAGAAGGCTGCGCGCTATCCCTGAACAAAAACCGCTAACCGGGCAAGCCCCTCCCAGGAAAAGCATCCTTTTTCGATAGGTTGACAGGATAGACGAACGGCCATGCTCAACGGCCGCCCCCAAAACTCCCGCAATTTATTGCATCAACTTCAGCCATGGCAGTGGTGGCTTTCCCCCAAAGCTGGCCCCGTTTAATCGACGACGCGCGGTCCAGTCGCAACGGCGACTTTGCACAGTGGTGCGGCCGCGGCGTCTCTTCCGACTCGAAGCAGTCCAATCAGACTTTCGGATTTTCAGCAAGCTCAACCCGCTTTATTGCTTCGACGGGCGACAGACGACTGCGGCGCTTCGTGCTTTGAGACCTCCGCAATGCCGCCAAGAGCGAAGCGGACCATGTGATCGATGAGGGCCTGTGCATCAGTCGCGTCCGCGCCCAATGCGGGAAACACTTGTTTGATCAGGTGTCTATCAGCCACGAGAAGTAGGAAGCAGGGTGCCGCGATGCTGAAGCAGGCCCGCGCTACCGAGGGATGCTCCCGCGGGAGACCGAGCACTTCGGAGACCAAGCCGAAAATGAGCGATTTCTTGGGCTCGATCGCTTTCCGGCGCAAGGTATGGAAGTAGGGCGTGGGCGAGAGGATCTCGCGCGTGAGTACTCGTACGGCCCAAGATGAGGACGCGGGTTCCGTCACGGCGTTGATGAAGAGCTCGAGGAGACGTCGGAGCTTCTGCTGCGGGTCTCCCTCGCCTTCCACCGCAGATGCCAAAGCCTGGAGGCTCACAAAGCGGTGGTGGGCCTCAACGAGAACCTCCTCGTAAAGACCTTCAATCCCGCCAAAATGATAGTTGACGGAGGCAGCATTGGTGCCGGCCTTCTCCGCGATCTCTTTCGCCGTTGTTCGATCGAATCCCTTTTCGGCGAACAAGACGCCGGCGGCCTCAAGTAGCTGAGCCTTGGTGGTCGCGCCATCTTCTCGCCGCCGGCGCTGGCCGGAAGCTCTCTTGCCCGATGTTCTCTTCATGCTCAGTGCCATACCGGGACACGATATCCGATGCTTTGCTCAAATTTCAAGTTAAAATTTGGATTTGACTTTAGGCGGTGATCGCCTTAGCTGTTGTGGCAGCGGTTGCAAAACCGCTCGTAGGTAGGCAACCATGATCCGACGCATCCTCTCCATCGTCCTGCTTCTCGCCGTCATCGGTGGCACCGGGTGGTGGTACCTGAACCGCGGGTCTGCTTCGGATGGGCTCACCCTTTACGGCAACGTCGAGCTGCGTCAGATCACGCTGGCCTTCAATGGCAGCCAGCGCATCGCGGAGGTGCTCGTCGAGGAGGGAGCACACGTCCGAAAGGGGGAGGTTCTCGCACGGCTCGAGACGGGGCGCCTTGCTCCGCAGGTTGCGCAGGCCGAGGCGCAGGTCGCAAGCCATCGGGCCGTGCTCGATCGCCTGCGCAATGGGAGCCGCCCGGAAGAGATCGCCCAAGCCCGCGCCAATCTCGAGGCGGCGAAAGCAGAAGCCCTAAACGCCCGCCGGCAATACGAGCGCCAACGCACGCTTGCCGCGCGCGGTGCCACGAGCGAACAGGCCGTGGATCTGGCCAAGGCGACCGCGGAGATCGCGGATGCCAAGGTCGACGTTGCCCAAAAGGCCCTGGACCTGCTTGTCGCTGGCACGAGAGCGGAAGACATCGCCCAAGCCGAGGCGCAGCTCCGCATGAGCGAGGCTCAGCTCGAGCTGCTGCGCCAAGAGTTGCGGGACGCAGAGCTGAGGGCGCCCACGGATGCCATTGTCAGTGCTCGCCTGATGGAGCCGGGTGAGATGGCCTCGCCGACCCGCCCCGTCTTCTCATTGGCGACGACCGATCCGAAATGGGTGCGGGCCTACGTCTCGGAAACACAGCTCGGCCGGGTGAGGTCCGGCATGAAAGCAGCCGTAACGGTCGACAGCTTCCCCGACCGCGTCCTCGAGGGCTGGATCGGGTTCATCTCCCCGGTCGCCGAGTTCACCCCAAAAACTGTTCAGACCGAGGAGCTTCGGACCAGTTTGGTCTACGAGGTCCGAGTGTTCGTCAAAGATCCGGACAACCTCCTGCGCCTCGGCATGCCGGCAACGGTGAGGTTGCTCGATGAGGATGTCGCGCCCGAGGCGCAGGCGACGCCGCCCCAGCCGGTGCGAAAATCGTGAGCGACACCTTCCATCCCTTTCCAGTCGTCGCACGCGGCCTCAGCATGACATTCCGCCGCGAGACGGGCGAGACCGTTGTTGCGCTCGACGACGTCTCGGTCATCGTACGTCGCGGCTCCCTGACGGCGCTCGTCGGACCCGATGGCGCCGGCAAGACGACCCTGCTGCGGCTGATGTGCGGCCTCATGGAGCCCGATGCCGGAGATCTCGAAATCTTGGGCCTGAAGGTCGCTGCTGCGCCCCAGGCGGTGCAGGACCTCATCGGCTACATGCCGCAAAGGTTCGGCCTCTACGAGGACCTCAGCGTTCAGGAAAACCTGGACCTTTATGCCGATCTCCACGGAGTGAGCGTCGATCAACGCCGCGTCATCTATCCCCGCTTGATGGAGATGACGCAACTTGGGCCTTTCCGGTCCCGTCTCGCCGGCAAACTCTCCGGGGGAATGAAGCAGAAGCTGGGCCTCGCTTGTACGCTGGTCCGGTCCCCA
>QGVC01000248.1 GCA_003242645.1 Pseudomonadota bacterium | reverse complement strand
CTCGTCGAGATCGATCGGTGTCTCGTCCTCCTGACCCAAGTAAAGCTTGCCGTCGCTCGTTACCGAGACGACCATCGGCTCCGTCTCCTGAGCCTCAAGCTGCTTGCCCTTGGCCTGCGGCAGCTCGAGCGGCACGCCCGAGGTCAAGAGCGGCGCTGCCACCATGAAGATGATCAGCAGCACGAGCATAACGTCCACGAACGGAGTGACGTTAATCTCGCTCATAGGCACATGGGAGCGGATCCGCCGTCTGCGTCCGCCGCCGTTGCCGCCGGTGTTGATGCTGACGCCCATGCTGTTCCGCTCAGCTCCGCACGTCGATCTGTCGCGAAACGATGGCCGAGAACTCGTCCGCGAAGGCCTCGAGCCGCTGGCCGAGACGCGTCGAATCAGCAGAGAACTTATTGTAGAAGACTACGGCCGGAATTGCTGCCAGGAGGCCGAGAGCCGTCGCAAAAAGCGCCTCCGCGATGCCAGGTGCCACGACGGCAAGGCTCGTGTTCTTGGACGCGGCAATGGCCTGGAAGCTCGTCATGATCCCCCAAACGGTGCCGAACAGCCCAACGAACGGCGCCGTCGAGCCGACCGTCGCAAGAAACAGGAGGCGTCGGTCCAGCCGCTCCATCTCCCGCGTGATGGTGACGTCCATCACCTTCTCGACGCGGAGCTGAATTCCTCCCAGCGCCCTGATGCTGCCTTCAACGGAGCGCTTCCACTCGCGCATGGCCGCGACGAAAAGGGCCGCCATGGCAATGGTGCGTCCTCGGGACAGGCCCGCGTAAAGCTCCTCGAGCGACTGACCCGACCAGAACAGCTGCTCGAATCTGTCGGCCTCGATCCGTGCCCGGCGAAACGCGATGAGCTTCTCGATGATGATGGCCCAGGACCAGATCGAGGCGAGAACGAGCCCCACCATGACGATCTTGACCACGATATGGGCCTGGAGGAACAGCTCCAAAAACGAGACACCGCCACCACTCGGCGCCAACGAGCTCTCCACCATTTTACCTATGCCTCACATCTCTTAATGAGCCGTTCCAGGGAGCCAACAGCAAACGGGCCGGCACAGAAGCGCGCCCGCCCGGTTCGCGACGGCCAAAAGTTCAGTTTATGCCGCCCCTGGCCCAAAGTCCGCATGTGCGCCGCCAATTTGTCCAAACTACGACCCAAGCCGGCAACTGCGCAGCGAACATCAGCCACCCACGAACGGCCCAGCCGCCGCCCGTCGCATCCTCCCTGGCTCAATTATGCACCCAAGATCGACCGGATTTAATCGGTCTCTCTCATCCGCTCACATACAGATTGCCATCCCCTCTGGAGATCTCCAGAGGACGGACGGGCGCGGCAGATTGAACAAAGTTGCAGGTCGGATCAAGAGGTCGTTCGGGCCCGAAAGACTTGGCTCGGATTACGCTGATCGGAGGGCAGACCGGATCGCCTCCGAGATACGCCTAGGCTTGCCCGAGGTGCTGACCAGAACGACCATGACCTCCGCCTCGAACAGCCGCGTGTCATCCCGGCAGATCACCTGATCCAAAGTGAGGCTCGCCGCGCCGATCTCGCGCACGCGAGTGTGCACTTCCAGAACGTCGTCGATGTAGGCCGGTTTGAGATACTCGAGCTTCATCCGTCGGACCACAAAAGCTGCAGGCTCCCGCCCTGTTGTGCCCCCGATGAGAGCCCGATGGTCGTTGCCGACCAGCCGCAGGAAGTCCGAGCGGCCCCTCTCACACCAGCGGAGGTAGCTCGCGTGGTAGACGACCCCAGAAAAGTCGGTGTCCTCGAAGTAGACCCGGATGGGCAGCACATGCCGGCGGCCGCCTTCATCCTCGATGATACGGCCGGCGAGATCGGGCCAGTCTCGGGCCGCTCCGCCCATCTTCACTCTCTCAATTTGATTCCGGTATCCGCTGCTTCGCGCGCCCGCCTGTAACACGGGACCACTTGACGTGCGAGTCGGGCACGAGAACGCAGATCCTCGCCTTGCGTTATGCAGCGCTGCGGCGCAGCTCGTCGGATGCGGGTGACTGAAGCCTACTGCGCTGGGCCAGATCGCATGAGGCCCTCATCTGCCACGGGCTGCAGAACTACCTCGGGTGGGTCCGCAATGAGGCTGGTTGCCTCCTGCATTTCGGGCGGAAATACAGACTTGGCAGCTTCGATCGCGGCTGCGCCATCGGCCTTGGCAAAGGCCTTTCGCGCCAGCTGCGCGAACGCGTGAAGGCCGTCGGGCAGCTGCTGACCAGCATCATCGTCGCGTTCAGTCATGGGCACCTTGTCGGCGGGCTGGTGCGCAGCTGGTCGCCCCTCATCGAGTGCCGCCCGCGCCCATTCCTTCGTCGGTGCCGGGATGACGAGAACAGCGCCTGTGAGCACCAAGCCGAGTAATGACGCAGATTCAATGCAGACCCGACCGAGGAGCGACACCCTTCTTGAAGAGGGAGACCTCGATTGTTCCTTGGATGGATGAGGGGCGGCCAATTGCGAAGGGCCAGGCTCGGTTGCTGTCACACGCTCGTACTTGAGGCCACCTGAGTTGCCGAAACCGCTTCCAGCATCCGGTTCTTGTCCGGGTCTGTCGAACAATGGCTCCAGGTCGCCGTCGCTCTCGTCGATAGCACGCAGGATGCTGCGCAAGGAGCTGTACGCCCCGACTGGGGCATCCCGATCCGTCATCTATCCCCCACCCGATTGCTGTCCGCAATCCGGCCACTGTCGCGCACCAATGAGAGGTGCGCTCCCGGACTGCAGACCTGCACGGCGCCGTTGCTTCACCCTTATCCCGAGAGATTCAATCCGATGACCTCATGAATGTCATCGATCATATGAGCATCGCGCGCCTACCGATTGGAATTGATCGCTTTTTGTGACGAAAGCGCGGCGCACCAACCATTTCGCGAATGGCGGCAGGGGCCAACGCTGCATGGGAGCCCCGCTTAGCCCGGTCATCGCGGCTCGCGAGATCCACGACCGGAAAAAAATGCACAAGTCGGAACTTCTGCCTTGAAATTGCCGCGAGCACGAGCCAGAAGAAGCAGCCAACCTAAAACGAGTGTTCGTTCTGTTTGTTCTTCCTAGTGCAGCTGCCGCTGGCCCATCGAGATGCCGAAGCTGAAGCCCTCCACTCAAGCCGCCCGTCGCGAGCACATCCTCGACGCCGCCGAGCGCTGCTTCGCCCGGTCCGGGTTCCATCGCACAACGATGCAGGACATCTGCCGCGAGGCGCAGGTGAGCCCCGGTGCCCTCTACCTCTACTTCTCCTCTAAGGAGGAGCTTATCGCGGGCATCGCGGAGCGGGACCGCACTCATCTTGCTCAGCAGCTGGCGGAGCTTGGCAAGGCTGGCGACCTGATCGCCGCGCTACGGCGGATCGCGGAGCACTATTCCATCGAGGAGCCGAGACATAAGCGCGTGTTGTGCATGGAGATTGCGGCTGAATCGACGCGCAATCCGGTGGTCGGCGAAATCTTCCGTTCCGTCGACCGCTACGTGACCGACAGCTTCGCGCAGCTCTTCGCCGAAGCGCAGAAGGCGGGCCGGATCAATCCGGTCTTCCCCCCACAACTCCTGGCCCAGATCATCGTGCTGATCGGCGATGGCCTCTTCTGGCGCCGCGCGGTCGATCCTGATTACGACGCCGAGACCATGCTGCCAGCACTCGTTCAGCTGGTCTCCACCCTGATCAACCCTGTCTCGGACGGAAGCCCGCAGAAGCAAGTCGCGAGCGACTCCGCAGCATCGCGCTGACGCAACGTCAAAACACACTGGCACGAGATGATCATGAAGCGTGCAATATTCACCCTCGCCATCGGTGCGGTGGCAGTCACAGGCGGTCTGATGGCCTACGGCCACTTGCCGGTGCCAAACCTGCCGAAACAATCGGGGCTGCAAAACGCCAAAACGGATGAGCAACCGCCGATCGCCGCCGCGCCTCCTGCAGCCAGCGTAGTCAAGGTTGCACCTGCCGAGCTCGTCGAGACGGTCCTCGTCACAGGCACGCTCGTGCCGCGCGAGGAAATTCTGGTTGCGCCCGAGATCGAAGGCCTTCGTGTTCTCGAAGTGCACGTGGAGGAAGGCGACTGGGTGGAAGAGGGCCAGGTGCTTGCGACTCTCGTGCACGCGACGATCGATGCGCAGCTTGCTCAGAACACCGCACTTCTCGCGAAGGCCGATGCCGCCATTGCCCAAGCCAGGAGCACGATTGCGCAGGCGGAGGCGTCGCTGAAAGAAGCGAAGAACGCGCTCGAGCGCGCCAAGCAGCTCCGCCAATCGGGCCATGTTTCCGAAAGCGTTTTCGACCAGCGCGAAGCCGCTGCCCGCACCGCCGAAGCCGCGCTGATTGCCGCGCGAGACGGGTTGAAGGTCGCCGAGGCCGAGAAGGCAAGCCTCGAGGCGCAGAGGAAGGAGCTGGAGTGGCGCCGCTCCAAAACAGAGGTGAAATCCCCTGCCGAAGGTCTCGTCAGCCGCCGGAATGTTCGCGTGGGTGCTCTGGCAACGGTCACGGCCGAGGCCATGTTCCGGATCATCGCACGCGGCGAGGTCGAACTCGATGCCGAGGTCCCAGAGGCGCAGCTGGCGGCCTTGAAGCCGGGCCAGCCGGCCGTGGTCACCGTGGCCGGCCTTGGGGAGGTCACCGGCAAGGTGCGGCTCATCTCGCCTGAGATCGACAAGAACACCCGGCTCGGGCGCGTGCGCATCAGCCTGACCAGCAATGAGCCGCTGCGGATCGGCGGCTTTGCCCGCGGCACGGTCGTGACGGCCAACGGGCGCGGTCTCGCGATCCCCGCAAGCGCCATTCTTTATGGGCCGGATGGCGCCAAGGTTCAGGTCGTAACCGATGGCCGCGTGAGCACGCGTCGTGTGAAGACGGGGCTCAGGGCAGGCGGACGAGTCGAAATCGTCGAGGGTCTCAAAGAGGGCGAGATCGTCATCGCCCGCTCCGGCACCTTCCTGCGCGACGGGGACGAAGTGCGCCCCGTCTTCGAGCCAACGACCACCGTGAGCGAGGTGCGCTGACCATGGCCAGACTCAACATCTCGGCCTGGGCGATCCGCCGCCCTGTGCCCCCGCTCGTCTTGTTCATGGTGCTCATCGCGCTGGGAGTGTTCAGCTTCCAGCAGCTTCCGGTGATGCGCTTTCCGAACATCGACATCCCGGTGGTGCAGGTCACCATCACGCAGGCAGGCGCAGCACCCTCGGAGCTGGAAACCCAGGTCACCAAGCGCGTTGAGGATGCCATCGCGGGCGTTCCCGGCGTCAAGCACATCACCTCGACCTGTCTCTTATAACCATCTCCGGCCCACCGGGCCCGCCTTGAGTCTCGTTGCCCCTCTTTCTTG
>QGVC01000247.1 GCA_003242645.1 Pseudomonadota bacterium | reverse complement strand
CGGCCCGAGGAAATCCTCCAGGCCGCGCTCGAGGAGTTCATCGCCAAGGGCTATGCCGGCACGCGGCTCGAGGACGTCGCGAAGCGCGCCGGTATCTCCAAGGGGCTTGTCTACGTTTACTTCGACACCAAGGAAGAGCTGTTCAAAGCCGTCATCCGCACATTTCTCGTTCCTCACGTCCAAATGCTGCGGGACGAGGTGGACACCTCGGAGCTCTCCTCCGAAAGCCTTCTGCGCGGCCCTGTGCTCCGCCTGATGAAAAAGATCATCGGGTCGCGAATGCACGAGCTCATTCGGCTGCTGATTGCCGAGGGCCCCAGGCACCCAGACCTCACGGCTTTCTATTACGAGGAGGTCGTGAGCCGCGGCATGGCCCTCCTGCAGAGGATCATAGATCGGGGTGTGGCGCGCGGCGAATTCCGCCCCACTCCATTGCGCGATTATCCGCAGCTCGTCATCGCACCGATGCTAATGGCGGTTGTCTGGAAGCTCCTGATGGAGCGCCATCGCCCGCTCGACGCCGAGAAGGTGCTCGAGACCCACATTGAGTTGCTGCTGCAGTTCCTCAAGGCGGATACACGCGTGGCTGAGTCAAGCATCGTATCGAGTCGGCCCACATGAACCGCGTCGCGCTCAAAATGCTTTTCGGAGATGCGGCCAAATTGCTGGGGCTCGTATTCGGTATGGCCTTCTCCACGCTGCTCATCACCCAGCAGGCGAGCATGTTCGTCGGCATCATGCAGCGCACGGCGAACCTCATCACCGAAACCCGCGAGCCGAACATCTGGGTCATGGACCCCGCCATCGAACAGATCGATGCGGTCCGGCCAATGCGCGATACCGAGCTTTCCCGCGTACGCGGCGTGCCCGGCGTGGCGTGGGCGGTTCCCTTCTTCAAAGGCCAGGCGGTCGTGACGACCGAGGTGGGCGGGCTGCAGTCATCCTTCGTATTCGGGCTCGACGACGTGACGCTGATCGGCTTGCCGCCCGAGATCATCCTGGGCGATCGCGAGTCGTTGCGTCGCCCCGACGCCATCGCCATCGACGAGGCCGGCTTCAAGAAGCTTTGGCCGACCCAGCCGTTGTCCCTCGGCCAGACCGTCGAGATCAACGACCGCCGTGCCGTCGTCATGGCAATCGTGCGAACCGCGCCGCCGTTCCAGACGCAGCCGCTCATCTACACGCGTTACTCGCAGGCGCTGGTCTTCACCAATAACGGACGCAACCAGCTCTCTTACGTGCTCGCGCGTTCGGCACCTGATGCCGATCCTGCTGCCGTCGCCCGAAACATCGAGGAGCGCACCGGATTGAAGGCGCGGACTTCCGATGCGTTCCGCTGGGAAACCATGATGTACTTCCTCTGGAATACGGGCATCCCAGTGAATTTCGGAACAGTGGTGTTGCTCGGCGTTATCGTCGGTATCGCGGTCGTCGGGCTCACCTTCAACATGTTCGTCACTGAGAATCTGAAACAGTACGCCGCCCTCAAGGCGATGGGGCTTACGAACGGCCGCCTCATCGCAATGGTGGTGCTGCAGGCCACCATCGTCGGTGCAATCGGCTATGCGATCGGCCTCGGGCTCACCTCCGTCTTCTTCGAGTCGGTGACCTCGGACCCGACCTCCTTTTTCCGCGGTTTCTACCTGCCGTGGCAGGTCGCCGTCGGCGTCGGGCTCGTGGCGACGGCCATCATGCTGCTGTCCGCGATCGTCAGCCTCCGGCGGGTGCTGGTTGTCGATCCCGCCATTGTCTTCCGGGGGTAGGCGGATGCTGACCGCAGCCGATACCCTCGCCCCACCCAAGTCAGAGCCGCGTCTCGCGGTCCGCTGCAGGGGCATCGTCAAGGAGTTCGGCTCGGGGGAAACGCGGATCCGCGTTCTACATGGCATCGATCTCGACGTCCCCACAGGCGCGATGACCTACATCGTCGGCCCCTCCGGCTGCGGAAAGACGACGCTGATCTCCGTTATTGCGGGCATTCTGAGCGCCGAGGAAGGGGAGGTCGAGCTGTTCGGCACCCGGTTGAGGTCCTTGGAGAGCACGGCACTTGCTCGGTTTCGCGCAGACGCGATCGGCTTCATCTTCCAGCAATTCAACCTGCTGCCGGCACTCACGGCTGTCGAAAACGCCTCGGTACCGCTGCTCATAAATGGCGAGTCCGAAGCCAAGGCCACGCGCAAGGCACGCGATCTGCTCGCCGCCGTCGGTCTGCAAGACCACTTGGACAAGTTTCCCGCACAGCTTTCCGTTGGGCAGCAGCAGCGGGTCGCCATCGCCCGAGCGCTCGTGCACGAGCCGCAGCTGGTCATTTCGGACGAGCCGACTGCGTCGCTCGATGCTCAGACTGGGCAAAGCGCCATCGAGCTGCTCCGCGAGCACGCGCTCAACCCCGATCGCGCGGTGATCGTCGTCACGCACGATGACCGGATCTTTCGGTTCGCCGATCGCATTATCCGTATGTCGGACGGCCGCATCACGGGGATCGAGCTTCCCCCATTCACGGAGGGCCACTGATGGCCAAACGCTCCAAGCTCCTCCTCATCGGATTGCCAGTTGCCGCGGCTATTGCTGCAATCGGCGCGGTGATGTCCATCAGTCGGAGCCAGCCGAAGGTCGTGTCCCTGTCGCCGGCCATCTCGCCGCCGGTCCAGCCTCAGGTCACCAAAGCGTCTCTTGGCTTCATCGGGGCCGCGGGCCTGATCGAAGCAAAGGACCAAGAGATCGAGATCGGATCTCATACCTCGGGCGTCGTCTCGGAAGTCCTGGTGAAGCCGGGCGATCGGGTAAAAGCTGGTGATCCGATCTTCGTCCTCGATGAACGCGCCGCAAAGGGCAATCTCGCGCTCCGGCGGGCTGAGCTCGCGGCGGCCGAGCGGCAGCGGGATCAGCTCATTGCAAGAGAAGAAAGCCTGAAGGCGCAACGCGCGGCAGCTGTCGCCGCGGCCAAAGCTGCTCGTGCAGAGATGGAGGAATGGGCCGATCAGGTGCGTTCCGCCGAGGAGCTGCTCCAGCGCGGCGGTAATAACGCCATCTCCCAGCGCGAGGTAACGCGGCGGCGCAATGCGCAGCGTTCGGCCCAGGGGCGGTTGGAGGAAGCTCAGGCCCGCATCAACGAAATCGATGCGGAGCTGGCGTTGATCGCGCAGCCGAACGGCGCCTCTCTTGCCGTCGCCAACGCGACCGTGGACCAGGCCCGCCGCGCGGTGGAGCGGGCCGAGGTTGACCTCGCGCTGCTGACGGTGCGAGCCCCGATCGACGGCACGGTGTTGCAGGTCAACGTGCGGCCAGGGGAGTTCGCCTTCGCCGGCACGCTCGCGACACCGCTCGTGGTCCTTGGCAATCTCGATCCGCTGCATGTCCGTGTCGATATCGACGAAGCGGACGTGCCCCGCTTCGATCCATCGGCCCCAGCCTATGCCAGCCGCCGGGGGCTTGCTTCCGAGCGGATCCAGCTCTCGTTCGTACGCATCGAGCCTCTGCTCGTGCCTAAGCGCTCGCTGACGGGCGCCCTGGGCGAGCGCGTCGACACGCGCGTGTTGCGGGTCATCTACGCCCTGCCACCGGGCACGACGAACGCCTATCCTGGCCAGCAGGTGGACGTATTCATCGAAAGCGTGCCCGTCGGGCAGGCGGAGGTCACATCGAGCACCAACGCGGGCGAGCCGAAGTGACACCTTGCATCCTGATCGGCGCGTTGAGTCGGATCAGCCTAGCCCAAGTGAAGTTGTTGCGCGGTCTACCTCGCGCGGGCTAAGAGAGGCGCGGTTGGTTTAGGAACCTTTTGAGCGAGGGACCATGAAGGTCGACGAGGCGACCGTCCGGCGCATCGCTAGGCTCGCACGTATCAAGATCACCGATGACGAGGCGCGGGAGCTGCAAGCGGAGCTCTCCGGCATCCTCGACTGGGTGGATCAGCTGAACGAGGTCGACACCTCCAACGTCGAGCCGATGACGCGCGTCGTGCCGATCCGTCTCAAGATGCGCAAGGATGAGGTTACCGACGGCAACATCGCCGATGATATCGTCAAGAACGCTCCAATGACCGACGATCACTTTTTCGTCGTCCCGAAGGTGGTGGAGTGAACGCCACCGAGCCGAGCGACCATGACTGCTTTGAGCGCATTGCAGAGAAACGAAATTCGGGGTGATTGCGCGTTGCCCCACTTTCTTCTGTAACAGGTCATACGGGCGACGATAGTTTCCGCCTTCGCCCACCAGCCAAGACGAGGCGACATTGTCCGAGCTGACGAAATTGACCCTCGCAGAGGCACGCGAGGGCCTGAAATCGAAAAGCTTCACTGCAAAGGAGCTGACTCAGGCCTTCATCGATGCCATAGAGGCCGGAAACCCGGCTCTCAACGCGTATGTGGCCACGACGGCGGATCGCGCGCTGGCGCAGGCTGCCGAGAGTGACGCGCGGATTGCCCGTGGCGAGGCCCGGCCGCTGGAAGGGCTGCCGCTCGGCGTGAAGGATCTGTTCTGCACCCGCGGCGTCCATTCCCAGGCCTGCAGCCACATTCTCGATGGCTTCGAGCCGACTTATGAGTCGACCGTCACCCAGAATCTCTGGGACGCCGGCGCCATAATGCTCGGCAAGCTCAACATGGACGAGTTCGCCATGGGCTCGTCCAATGAGACGAGCTACTACGGCCCGTGCATCAGCCCCTGGCGCCGCAATGACGGCTCCAATGCCAAACTGGTGCCCGGCGGCTCGTCGGGCGGCTCGGCGGCTGCCGTCGCTGCCGATCTGTGCCTTGCCGCCACGGCGACGGACACGGGCGGCTCCATTCGGCAGCCTGCGGCGTTCACCGGCACCGTCGGCCTCAAGCCCACGTATGGGCGCTGCTCGCGCTGGGGCATCATCGCGTTCGCGTCATCGCTCGATCAGGCTGGCCCCATCACCAAGACCGTCCGCGACGCCGCAATCATGCTGAGGCACATGGCCAGCCACGATCCCAAGGACTCGACATCCGTCGATGCCCCCGTGCCGGACTACGAGGCTGAGGTCGGCCAAAGCATCAAGGGTCTGCGGGTCGGCGTTCCCAAGGAATATCGGGTCGAGGGCATGGCCGCCGAGATCGAGGAGCTCTGGCAGAAGGGCATTGCCTGGCTCAAGGATGCTGGCGCTACGATCCATGAAGTCAGCCTGCCGCACACGAAATATGCGCTGCCGGCCTACTACATCGTCGCCCCTGCCGAGGCGTCATCGAACCTCGCCCGCTATGACGGCGTGCGCTACGGCCTCAGGATCACAGGCGACGACCTCATCGACACCTACGAGCGCACCCGCGCGGAAGGGTTCGGCAAGGAGGTGCGCCGGCGCGTCTTGATCGGCACTTACGTGCTCTCCGCCGGCT
>QGVC01000725.1 GCA_003242645.1 Pseudomonadota bacterium | reverse complement strand
CGAAAGCCTGGACAACAGGTGAACCGACGGTGTTCCCGTCTTGATAGCGCTTGGCTTGGATGTAGACCGCATCGAGGCCCAGTGCGTCCTCTTGGATAACGCCGTCTATTCCGCCGTCGCCGGTGCGACCTAGCCGCTGCCCCATTTCCGGATCGCCACCGCCGAAACCCATGGCGATGAGTAGATCCACAACGATTTGCTCGAATTGCGCTGGATGAACCGTTCGTAGCCTTTCGAGGAGGTCGGCCTCGAGAGTCGCCGTAAGGGTCTTCGCCGCCGTATCAATCAACTCGTCGGGTGTGATTGCAGCGGCTTCAGCGTTTAGGTCAGCCAGTGCTTCTGATGTGCCTTCTTCGGCAGACGATGAACGTCGTCGTGATGCTTCGATGTACTCTCTGTATTCCGGATAACGCTCGATCAGAAACGCTCTCGTGATCGCCTTGGGATTTTCAGCGAGCAAGGCGCGTCCTCTGTCGGTAATGCTGTAAACCCCGCGCCGCGCCCGCTGAATCAAACCCGCTTTTTGTAGCTCGTTCTTCGCCCAGCCTGTGCGATTGTAGATGACTGTCTGTCCACCAGGGAGGCGTTTAGAAGCTTCTTCGGGGGTCAGCTGGAACTCTTCGGTAAGTCGCTGAACGGCGTCTGGACGAGCGATTTCACCCTGGGCGACCAGCTTCAGTAGAGGGAGCATAAGTTCTTCGTACGTGGGAATTGTCATAGGTATGTCCGCGCCGCTTATGCGAACCGTCGCAATGAGAAAGTATTTCCATCATCAGTGGATGTGAGATGACCCAAACGTGCTAATGCAAAAACAGTCGACGCCACCCGCTTCTCGACTTGGCGGCCCTGCGAGAAGTAGCTGCAGATAGCTGAGATCGAAAGTGGTTCTTCCGCCGTTGCCATCACGCGAATAACAGCTGCCGTTTCGGCAAGCTCGTCTCCCGTAGGATAACGAGGCTTCATCTCCTGAAGGCTGTCTTCCAAGTCGAGCGACGGTTGACGTTCGGCGAAAAGAGCCTCTTCGCGAGCCCGCCGACGTTCCTCCTCCAAGCGAGCTCGTTCAGCCTCTGAGCCAAATCGCGGGATCTGGTACTCAGGCCGCAGCCAACGAACCTTGCCCTCTTTCTCTTCGGCTGCGCGTTCTTTGTTTAATTCGACGAGCCGAGTAAGGATTTCCTCATCGTCGAGGTCGATTGGCCAGCCGTATGCCTCGAATACGAGCGTGTCGAGCTGGTCATGCAAATCTTTGAGAACAAGAACAAGCCCATCGTTCTTGATGCGCTCGTCGTTATGGTTCAGAGTTTTGCCAGATCGGAGCTTATCGAGCACATTGTACATTTGGGTTAGCGTAAGTTGCGGATGCTCCGCCTGCCGAGTTTTACGATGAATGTCTAATTCCTCAGCAACGGCTCGAATGCGATTCTTAAGGCGGTCGGGGCAGTCGGGGAACGGGAAGGGATCGAAGCGGATGCTCTTTGTATATCTTGGCCGATCCTCAGGAGTACCGCCGATCATCAGCGCCCAAGTAACATGAATTC
>QGVC01000724.1 GCA_003242645.1 Pseudomonadota bacterium | reverse complement strand
TTACACTATTCCTTTTGGCCGGAGCGTTAAATTGTTTTAAAGGCACAGCTTCCTTGGTCGCCCCATTGCTGGCGAGGATGAACGCCAGATCGGCCGCTGGAAAACCATGCGCCGCCACGTAGCGCAGATTCGCCGCAACTGCGAGCCTCACGATATGTCCTGTCGGCGCAGGCAGCGCCAAGCGCTGCTCCACTGGGCATACGACAGCCGGAAATATTAGCTGCTAAGCCCCGGCTCAGCCTATGCACAGCAATTGCTCCTTGTTCCCGACCTAAGCGTTTGAGAGGTGTATCGGGGAGCAGCGCATAACTGGGTCTGGTGATTTTGCCGATTTCCGGTGTGCTTCTGATAACGCCGATTGCAACCAGCTACCCGTTTTTTCCGTTAGGTGTTTAAAATACTCCACCTCGCGGCAAAAACTCATTGGGAGGGATCCGCAATGTCGCTGAAAATGGTCCGACTTGAGCTGGCCCGGGATCCCGAGTATCCCACCGGCAGCCGTGAGAGAGGTTATGAGTTCGTCGCTCCGCTCGATCCCGACGGGACCCTCAACGTTGAGGAATGGCGCGCGAACCGCGACCGCTGCCGCGTCAAGCGCTTTTGGCCTGATCAAAACTGGCCGATCGGCCGCCTCGTTTACACGCCTGACGGCTCCTGGATTTTCGACTTTGATCCTAACCGCAGCGACGATGACGTACCTGGCTTCAAGCTGGACAAGCGCAAAATCGTGCCGGGCGAATACATCTCCTTCCGAGAGAACGACGGCGAGCTGCGAGCGTATTTTGTCGTCACGGTCGAAGAACTCGATTGACGTTGCTCGCTCAGCGTAGAACACGGCAGCGGCCGAGTTTGTATTGGCAGCTACTTGGATTGCTGCAAAAAGAGTAGCCGTGCCTTTCCGAATTTCTTCTGAAACCAGCTACACTCCAGGGACTATTGTTTAACGAAAAGATAGAAGCCAATGCCAACCATGATGCCGCCCGCAGATCTATTCATCAGCGTGCTTGCCTTGGACCCGAACATCCTTCCTGCCTTGTGCGCGAGGAAGGCATAGGCGAGCTTGACGCTTCCGACCCCGACGATGGCGATTGCCATCACAATGGCCGCATCCAATGAGCTTATCCCAGCCAAGTCGATAAACGCCGGCAGGAACCCGAGGTAGAAGATTACAACTTTCTGGTCGGCAAGGGTCAGGAGAAGCCCGCTCATGAAGCTGGACAGGAGCGACGAAGCATGCACCAGTCGTTCGCCTGAAATCGGCTTGCCGCTCGCCCTCCACAGCCCGATTCCCATCCAGATCATATAAGTCCCACCCGCGTATTTGATGAGGTAGGACCACTCGCCCAGGGCTTCGGTCAGCATCGCGAGGCCGAAGATGGCGAGCAAGATATAGATGAGATCGCCGGCAATGATGCCAGCCGTCGTTGCGGCGCCATGAATGAACCCGCCAGATGCCGCGCGCGCCGAAACTGCCAGAACGCTTACACTCGGCAGCATCGCAAGAACGATCATCGACCCGAGCAAGGCTAATCCACTCGAT
>QGVC01000246.1 GCA_003242645.1 Pseudomonadota bacterium | reverse complement strand
CCTCCGTTACGCGCATCACCTCCACGACCGCTGAGTCGACGCCAAGCACATTATTTGGGCAATTCGACGGCCAATCCTTTGGTCCCGGCCCTATTCCACAGTGACGGACTTGGCCAGGTTACGTGGTTGATCAACGTCGGTGCCCATGGCGACGGCAGTGTGATACGCGATCAGTTGCACGGGTACCGCATAAAGCAGGGGATTCGTAAAGGGGTGAGCGTCCGGCATCTGCAAATGGGTGTGGAGTTTGCAGCCCGCCTTCGACGCCGGCGCGTTCGAGATCAGGATAATCTGCCCACCGCGTGCCGCGACTTCCTGCATATTCGAGACGGTTTTCTCGAACAGGTCGTCTTCCGGCGCCACAACCACCACCGGCACATTCTCGTCGATAAGCGCGATGGGGCCATGCTTGAGCTCGCCGGCGGCGTAGCCCTCCGCGTGAATGTAGGAGATCTCCTTGAGCTTCAGCGCACCTTCAAGCGCGATGGGGAAGTTCTGCCCACGGCCCAGATAGAGAACATCCTTCGCCTTTTGCAGTGAATGGGCGAGCGTCTCGTACATCGGCTCGCTGCGCAGGATCGTATTGACGTGCCGAGGCACCTCGGTCAGTGCACGAACAAGCTCTTTCTCGTCTGCCTCGGAGAGCGTGCCCCGCGCGCGACCCGCCGCGATGGCAAGACAGGCGAGAACAGAAAGCTGGCAGGTGAACGCCTTGGTGGACGCAACGCCAATCTCCGGCCCGGCGAGCGTCGGCAGAATCGCATGAGACTCGCGCGCGATGGTCGACGTCCGCACGTTGACGACCGAGGCAATCTTCTGCCCCTGGGCCTTGCAGTAGCGGAGCGATGCCAGCGTGTCCGCGGTCTCGCCCGACTGCGAAATGAAGATAGCGAGACCGCCTTCCGGCATCGGCGCCTCGCGGTAGCGGAACTCGGATGCCACGTCGATATCGACCGGAATGCGCGCGTACCGCTCCAGCCAGTACTTGCCGACGAGCCCCGCGTAGTAAGCCGTGCCACAGGCCGACATGGTGATGCGCGAGATCTTGGCCAGATCCACGCCAAGGTCGGGGAACACGACCTTGCCCGTCGCCATGTCGAGGTAATGGGCGAGTGTATGGCTGATGACCTCGGGCTGCTCGTGGATCTCCTTTGCCATGAAGTGGCGGTAGTTGCCCTTGTCCACGAGCAATGAGCTCGCTACCGATCTCACGATTGGCCGCTCCACCGGGTTGCCCGCCGTATCGTAGATTTGCGCTCCGGAGCGGGTGATGACGACCCAGTCACCATCCTCGAGGTAGGTGATCGCATCCGTGAACGGTGCCAGCGCGATGGCGTCCGAGCCGAGATACATCTCGTTCTTGCCGTGGCCGATCGCCAGCGGTGGCCCACGCCGGGCGCCGATCATCAGGTCATCGTGACCGGCAAAAATGAGCCCCAGGGCAAACGCACCGCTCAGGCGCTGTAGCGCCTTATGGGCTGCCTCGACAGGCCTGCATCCCTGATTGAGATAATCCGTGACCAGATGGAGAATTGTCTCGGTGTCGGTCTCCGTCTCGAACTCGTAGCCTTTGGCCGTGAGCTCGTCCCGAAGCTCCTGGAAGTTCTCGATGATGCCGTTGTGAACCACAGCCACGCGGTCATTCATGTGGGGGTGGGCATTGCGCTCGATCGGCCGACCATGCGTCGCCCAGCGCGTGTGGCCAATGCCGGCCCGCCCTTTCAACGGCTGCTCTGAAAGCTTCAACTCCAGGTTCTTCAGCTTGCCCTCAGCCCTCCGCCGGTCGAGATGTCCGTTCTCCACCGTGGCAATGCCAGCAGAGTCGTAACCGCGGTACTCAAGTCGACGCAGCGCATCGACAAGATCTTCCGCGACAGGCTTCGAGCCAAGAATGCCCACGATCCCGCACATCCAAACATGCCCCTATACTGTCGGGAAATCATTTGTTCTTTTGCTATGCCCCGAGAATGCTCGAAACAATTCAAACCGTGTTTCGCAACTTTTCGATTGGGTTAATGTTTTCCTGCCTTACGACGTTGCATCATGGCGCGGAACTTGGCTGCCCAGCCCTCGCGCACCGTTTGCTCATTGCGTTCCAGCGCGAGCGCATCTGCCGGCACGTTCTTGGTAATGACGCTGCCTGACCCGATGTAGGCGCCAGCGCCCACGGTCACCGGTGCCACAAGCGCTGTATTGGAGCCGACGAAGGCACCCGGCCCGATCTCCGTCTTGTGTTTGAAGAAGCCGTCGTAGTTGCAGAAGATTGTCCCTGCACCGATATTTGCGCCGGCACCAACGCGGCCGTCGCCGAGGTAGGAGAGGTGGTTCGCCTTGGCCCCCTCCTCGACCACCACGTTCTTGACCTCGACGAAGTTGCCGATCTTCGATTTTGGGCCGATGTCGGCGCCGGGCCTGAGTCGGGCAAAGGGTCCGATCTCCGCCCCGCGCCGCAGACAGGCGCCTTCGAAATGGCAATTGGCGTGAATGATGACCTCGTCCTCGATCGTCACGCCCGGTCCAAAGAACACGTTCGGTTCAATCATCACGTCGCGGCCGACCACCGTGTCGTAGCTGAACCAGACGGTCTCCGGCGCAACCAGAGTGGCGCCCTCTGCCATGACCTTCTCGCGGAAGCGCCGCTGGAAAACCGCCTCCGCCTCGGCAAGTTGATTGCGTGAGTTGACCCCCAGAACCTCTTCCTCCGGGCACGAAATGGCGGCGACCCGATAACCCTTCGATCGCGCGATGGCGACGGCATCGGTGAGATAGTACTCACGCTGAGCGTTGTTCGTTCCGATGGCATCCAACAGCTCGAGCAATCGCGGGCCGCGGAACGCCATCACGCCAGAGCAGCAGAAAGTGACCGCCCTCTCGGCTTCCGTTGCATCCTTGTGCTCGCGGATCGCGACGACATTTCCGTCGGCGTCCTGAAGCAGGCGCCCGTAGCCTGTCGGATCTGCGGCCTCGAACCCGAGCACCGCAACCGGCGTGTCGTCATTGAGGCAGTCGAGCAGGCTCTGGAGCGTTTCTGGCAGGATGAGCGGCGTGTCACCAAAGGCGACCAGGACGTCACCCTGATGCCCAACAATGGCTGGCCGTGCCGAAAGAACCGCGTGCGCCGTGCCCAGCTGCTGTTCCTGGACGAAAACTTCTGCCGAGGGCAGGCGCTTTGCTACCTCGGCCCGCACGTCATCCATCTGTGGTGCAATCACCACGGCCGTTCGGCTCGCCCCCAGCGCCCCGACGGTCCTGAGTACATGACCCAACAACGAGAGGCCGCCGACCCGGTGCAACACCTTCGGCAGAGCTGATTTCATGCGCGTGCCCTTGCCTGCGGCGAGCACGACGGTGAGCAGTGGGCGTGACGTCATGACGGAAAACACCTAAGCGGAACCGAACACTTCTATCCTGTTATCCTTCAGGCGCGCTCTGCCACCCGTAGTCGCGCCTGCCTCAAAGTTTCACCAGCAAAAGTTGATAGCGCGCCAACCGACTATCCACAGATGTCACCAACTGGCACGGCTGATCCCGTTGACCCCAACAGCAGACTCGGACGACGGTTTGGCACAAGCGAATCATGTGCTTGGCCGCGCGACCGCATTCTGGTCTGGCGTCCGAGCAATTTGGGTCCCAGGGCCGCCATGCAAGCGCAACCAACAAATAACCAGACGTTTGCTGAAAGAATTGCTACTCCCCCTGCGCAGCCGCGCAGCTCTTCGGCCCTCTACCTGGGCACTTGGACTTTTTTGGGCACGGCTGCGGCGGCGTACATCTACATGTTGCTGGCCCAACCGGAATGGGCTGCGCCTCTCACAACGCAGGCCCTGCGGTCTGAGGAAGTCAACCGCGAAACCCAGGTCGTGGAGCAGCTTACAGAAGAGATTAGCGTCCTTCGGACGACCATCGCGAACTTGGAGCGCGAGCTTTCCGAGGTGAAGGAAGCGGCCGCGAAGCGGCCCGTTGCCATCATCAACCGGCCGCAGACGACCGCAGAAGCTATTGAGCCGCAAGACCCCGAAGAGGACGAGCTGACTGAAAGCGCTGCGGTTTCAGTCCCCAGCCCAAGTGTTGCCCCGCCTGAGGTTGGCAGCGAGCCAAGTCACATTGCTTCAGCGCAACCCGTTACGCCAACGGTCCTGAACGCACCCAGGATAGAGCAAAGCCAGAGGCTGGACGAGGCGGAAAGTGAGGACGAGGCCCCGGCAGAAGCAGTGGCTCCGCCACCGCCGGTGCGGAAAGTTACAGCCCGCACGGCAACCGCTGAGCCGGTGGCTCCGCCTCCGACGCGCACCGCCTCTCTCCCATCTCCCCAGGATGGCCCGCTGGCGCTGAAAATGGAGACGGGCAGCCTGCCGCCTCGCGAGCTCGAGATCACCTTCGGCCCTCCGACAGTGACAGTCGCTTCGGAAGCCTACGCGATCCACCTCGACGCCGGGCCTTCGCTCGAAGCCCTGCGCCTGCGCTGGAGCCTGTTGGCTGAGCGCCACGCCAACACACTCGGCGATCTGGAACCGCGCTACGTGGTCTCGGGTCCACCGACGGCGCCCAACTACCAGCTGATCGCCGGCCCCATCACCTCGGCAGAAGAAGCAAGCCGTGTTTGCGCCCTGCTTCGGGCAAGCCGCGTGCAGTGCACCGTAGGCGGGCCATTCGTCGGCGAAGCTCTTTGAAAATCAGCGTTCCTATAACAGCCGCTCTTCGCGAAGTACGGAGCGGCCTTTTTGTGGGCCACTTGACTCAGCGAAGGTCAGCGGTCCGCAGGTTCGATGATTTCCACAATCTCGGGCTCACTGCCCGCCGTGCTGTCAGGCGGCGGCAACTGCCGAGGTTCCGGGCGTGCGACCTTCACCTTCGGCACGATCTTCAGCAGGTTGCGAACGCTCCGGGAGAGCGCCACAACGCCTTCGTTCGCGTAAGCCTCGTGATTCCGCTCGAACTCCTTTAGGTCGTAGCGGTAGTTCACCATGATGCTATGGGACTCCCTGAGCCCTTTCGGCGACGTGTCCCCCAGCCAGTTGATCCTCTCGAGCCGTGCGCCGTTACCGAGGTGGAACCGGGCGACAGGATCGACAGGGCGGCCCTCTCCCGTCTTTGCGTTGACCAGATAGTGAGCCGCGAGAACTGTCAGCGGTGTTTCCAGCAGCTTCACCTGCTCCGCATCCTCAACCCAGCCGGGATCGCCCAGGACTTGCAGTGCCTCCCGCAGCTCCGGCGTAATGAGGCCGGTCTCATTCCGGATAAGCTCCTTGTCCAGCCAGCGGGCGAACATCGGCACAGGCGAGAGCGTGACGAACGTCTTGAGGGACGGCTGCTCGCGCGCCAGCTCTTCCACCACTTGTTTGATGAGGAAGTTGCCGAAGGAAATGCCGCGCAGGCCCTCC
>QGVC01000723.1 GCA_003242645.1 Pseudomonadota bacterium | reverse complement strand
GTGCACGGCCGCGAATATCTCGCAAGGCAATGCATGGTTTCGTTGCGCGGACGGGAGCGATGCGTTGCCGGAAATGCCTAGAGGCTAGCGGGCATTGCCTGGCCTTGCTGTGCGGAAATTCACGTAAGCCGCCCTTGGCGGAAGCGATCGACGGTCGTCAATTGCTCCAACGCGTCGGCGCTACGGGTTGACCTTCGCAGTTGCGGCATGACGCGCGCGTCGCGCGTCCCTTCTGAAGGCCCGCCTATGCGCCTGCGACACCTCGTTCCGCTGCAATGGCGCGTTATACCTTGGCACGCGGCGCAAAGTAGTCTCCTCCGATCACGAGCAGTATGACCGCAACGAGCTCGACGATCGTTTGCAGGGCGGTACCAACCGCCATAACGGGGCCCAAGAGCGTCAGTGCAACACGCTACCCTACGGCAAGCGCTTGCGCACTTCGGCGCGTGCGCGCAAAGCGATGCCATAGAACTCCTCGCCCGAGCCGCTCAGAAAGGCCTGACCGAACTCCCTAAGGTCGTGGGCGAGATGACGGAAGCCATCCATCGGGTCGGAAGAGAACCCGGGATACTGGTTGCCTCCCTTCCCGCCCAGCACAACACGCATATAGGACTCGTGATCCAATGACGTTCCGCCCACGTGATACGTCACGAGTCCGAGCGAGAATCTGAAGTGGAGCTCGAGTCGCCGCGTGCCGCGGACAAAGCTCCCGCTGGCGAACTGTCCGCCGGAGCTATGCCCAGCGCCGCCGGGAACCCATTCGAAGCCCTCTGGAGCAAGCACCGGCTCGAGCACGGCGCGGCCGGCAGCAAGCACTTCTTGAGGAGAATGCCTTTCCACAACGATACACCTACAGCGCTGCGGTCCAGCGCGAACACGCCTAAAGCCGTTGCCTCAATTATCTGCGAACTCCCCAGGAACCATCACGTCGAACACGCAGCGAAGCGAAGGAGAGCTCGCTCGTGAGCCGATGAGTGCTCCCGGAACTCGCCCATGGCGAGGGCCGCCAGCTTTTCCTCAGGGCGGTAGACCGCCTGCTCGAGCGCGAAGTAGCCGAAGCGGCAGCCCAGGCACAGAAACTCCCACAGGCTTTCTCCAACCACCAGGTTCGGGGCGCCCTCCATCGGAACCCTCATGACGATCGGCGCCGAATCGGCCGGAGTGTCAGGCAGCACCATCTAGCCAAAGACGTTATCGAACTCCTCGGATCTGCGCGATCGTGTCCTCAATCGCATCGACTACGGCCGCCGGCTGGTCGAGCTGAATGCAATGACCGGATCCAGGAACGGTCCTGACCTCCCCGATCTTGGAATACGCCGCCATTCTCTGAGGACCAGCGAGAAGCAGCGCTCGGCACCCGGGATGTCGTTGTCGCGCGAGCGACCAAGTATCGCGCTCCCAGCGCGCACTCACATATCCCATGCTTGAACACCGGAAGCCAATTTACTTCCATGGTCTCGGGATCTTACCATTTCTGGCATGGTACTCGCCCCCCGCGTCCTCTGTGGTCTGCTCCCCCAGATTAGTCCCGGAATGAAGTAGAG
>QGVC01000722.1 GCA_003242645.1 Pseudomonadota bacterium | reverse complement strand
ATTGAGAGCCTCTCCATCCGAGGAGCGGGAGGAAATGGCTAAGACCTCACCCATCAAGCGCAGCTTGGCATCGAACTGGGTCCTGCTGATGATCCTTGTCCCCGCCGTGGGTGGGTTGGGGTATCTCGTCTGGCAACAGCTGCAGCCGCAAGGGTTGCCGGCAGGCATTGCGGGCAGCAACGGCCGGATCGAGGCGACGGAAATCGACATCGCAGCCAAGCTGGCAGGGCGCATCGCTGATATTCTGGTTCGGGAAGGTCAATTCGTTCGCAAGGGCGAGGACCTCGTCAAAATGGACACGTCCGTGCTGGAGGCTCAGCTGCGGGAAGCCAAAGCGCAGCTCGAGCAGGCGCAGGTGACGGTCGAAACGGCCCGTAGCCAGGTTTCACAGCGGGAGTCAGAGAAGGCCACCGCAGAGGCGGTGCTCGCCCAACGGGAGGCCGAGCGCGTTGCGGCGGAGCGCCGGTATATGCGGGCCGAGGAGCTCGTCAAACAAGGATGGGCGACGCAACAAAGGCTTGATGACGACCGCGCAGCTTTCAAGAGCGCAGAAGCAGCGGTCACTGCCGCCAAAGCCCAAGTTGCATCTGCGGAGGCCACGCTGAACACGGCCAAATCCCAGGTGCTCCAAGCGGAGGCTCAAGTGGAAGCGGCACGCGCCACGATCGAGCGCATTCAGGCAGACATTAACGATAGCGTGCTTCGCGCCCCGCGGGATGGCCGCATCCAGTATCTCGTGGCCCAGCCTGGCGAGGTCGTGCAGGCTGGTGGCCGCGTCCTGAACATGATCGACATAACCGACGTCTACATGACGTTCTTTCTCCCGACGGAGCAGGCAGGACGCGTCGCGATCGGCGCCGAAGCGCGCATCGTTCTCGATGCCGCGCCGCAGTACGTCATCCCGGCCAGAATTTCATTCGTTTCTGATGTCGCGCAATTCACACCTAAAGAGGTCGAGACAGCAGAGGAACGGCAGAAGCTGATGTTCAGGCTGCGGGCCCGCATCGACAAGGAGCTGCTCGAACGATACCTCACGCAGGTGAAAACTGGTCTGCCGGGCATGGCCTACGTCAAAATTGATCCGAGAGCGGAATGGCCACCCCACCTTCAGGTCAGGCTCCCCGAACCGCCGCAATGACCTTCGATCATACGTTGCACACTTCGAGCAGAGAAGCGGTCGCTCGCCTGCGCGAGGTCAGCCTGCGTTACGGCGAGACGGTGGCGCTGGATTCCCTCAGCCTCGAAATTCCATCGGGGTATATGGTCGGGCTGATAGGGCCCGACGGAGTTGGCAAGTCGAGTTTGCTCTCCCTGATTTCCGGCGCCCGCGCCATCCAAAGCGGCTCCATCGAGGTGCTCGGCGCAGACATGTCGTCCGCCTACGAGCGCGAAATCGTAGGGCCACGGATCGCGTACATGCCGCAAGGCCTCGGCAGGAATCTCTATGCGACGCTTTCCGTGTACGAAAACGTCGATTTTTTCGGCCGCTTATTCGGGCAAAGCAAAGCCGAGCGCGAGCAGCGCATCAAAGACCTGCTTGAGGC
>QGVC01000721.1 GCA_003242645.1 Pseudomonadota bacterium | reverse complement strand
GACCTCCTGCACGGCCTTTGTAGCCGCGCAAGATGGCGGAAGGCAGGAGAAACCGTGCTTCTTGCTGGCGGCTTTGCGTCCGTAAAGCGGCCAGTTGCGGCAAATGAATGGCAGGATCTGCAACTCGTCAAAACTGCTGTTCCAATAAGGGCAGTGCTGCTGGCTGCTGGAAGTCGGGCAACAGCCGAAAGGCGTGGCGAACCAGGACGTTGCTGGGAAACAAAGCGTCAACAGGCCTGCGCGAGCCTACTTCAGCTCGGCGAGAGCCTGAGAGAAGCCCGCGAGCGAAATCGGAATGCCGATTCCCGCTTCCTCGGTCTGGAAGATGACGAAGATGGCCGTCTTGCCTGACTTGAGCTGCTCCACGAGCTCGTCCTCGGCGATGACCTGCGCATAACAGGCGAAGGAGTGGCAGCGCAGGAACGGGGCGTGACCAA
This sequence comes from Pseudomonadota bacterium, assembly GCA_003242645.1. Next base: position 1,107 of record QGVC01000721.1, on the reverse strand, counting down.
CGTCTCTATCGTCGATCTTGAGGCCTAGTCCCGGTGGCAGCAACACGCCTACGGGAGCGAACACCCGAAGCACACGGGTGCCGTTCGAGAACTTCTGGAAGTAAACCGTTAGGCCGACGTTGTTGCGGTCCTCGGCCGTCACGCTTTGCACAAGCGCGCACGTCTCGGATTTTGCGCCCGGTGGCGGGGCCTTGCACACCACCTGCCAGTCGCCGTGCTGAGCCTTGACGACGCCATCCACCGGCTGCTGCGCGAGAGCGCTGTTGGCAGGGAGAGCCGCCGCTGCTCCGATGAGTGACAGCAACAATGCTGATGCCGCGCTGGCTCGAAGCCGGCTGCCGACCTTGCCCGGCAATGATCTTGCGACACCCGCCTTCACCGGTGATCTCCGAAGCTTCGGCGTGGACCGATCAGCTTGACTCGTTTGCGAGCCTCACCACGTCCGAAAAGCCCCTGTTGCTGAGGAATTGGGCTAAAGTGGGACTCGCGGCAGGCAGCGCGGGTGTTGATCGACCACGTCCCATCTCTTTGGTGGCGCCGGTGGATTCTTGCCGCTCTTTCGCGCGTGCAAATGCCGCATAACTGGGCGCTTGAGACATTTGGGACCATTGTGTTCTGTCACGAGCTCGGTAGGTTGACGGTCGATTTATTCAAGCCAGGGCTCCGCAATAGCATCGCGGGACGGTGGGAGCGAGGGAATGGGCAATTCGAGCTGGGGCATCAGGACGCTGTATTCATTCCTGGCGTTTGCAATCCTGGGAGCCGCTTCGGCGGCATGGGCGGGGACTGGCCAACCTTCGCCGGGTCAGATCGGAATGCAGGGCGCGGTGACCGAGGTCGCGCGAGGCATTCACGACTTCCACAACCTCGTCAACACGATCATTTTTGCCATCGCGGGCTTCGTCGGCATTCTGCTGCTGTACGTCCTTTTCAGGTTCAACGAGAAGGCCAATCCCACACCGTCGCGCACGACTCACCATACGCTGCTGGAGGTGGTGTGGACCGTCGTTCCCATTCTCATCCTGATCATTATTGCGGTCCCCTCCTTCAGCTTCACTTATCCCCATTCAACCATCCCCAACCAGACCCTAACCATAAGCGCCTCGT
>QGVC01000720.1 GCA_003242645.1 Pseudomonadota bacterium | reverse complement strand
GCCGGGCTGGGTCTCGGCCGAAATCGACTTCGTGGCGATCGAAAGCGTGCGGACCGGTGGCGAAATGCGCAACGCAGCGGACTGGTCGCTACAGCCTGGAGCTAGGCCGCTGGCGGGAGAGGTTGAGGTCGTCTCTCTCGTTTGAAGAGGAACACCTGGCAAGCTGCGCCCAGCGGGCGTGCAACTTCTCCCGGCAGCTTCGTCCAAAAAAGGCTGCGCGTCACCAGCTCACCGCTCAATCCAGCTCCCACGTGACGCTCACCACCGCCTCGAGCGTCTGCGTCCCCTTCTCGATCGGCACCGCCTCCGCTGCCATGGTACGAGCATATGGAACCGGCGGCCCGTGGTGCTGGACCCTCTCCTCGATCCGCAATACGCGGCCGAGCTTGACGCCCGCCGCGGCAGCGAACAGCTCCGCCCGGCGCCGGGCGTTGGCGATGGCCGTGCGGCGCGCCTCATCCTTCAGCGTCTCGGCCTTGCTCACCTCGAACTGAATGCCGCCGATCTGATTGGCGCCGAGCGTCACCGCCTGATCCAGCACTTCGCCGAGCTTATCGATGTCCCGGGCGGTGATGCGCACCTGGTTGTGCACTCTGTACCCGGTGATCGCCGGCGAACGGTTGTCCCGCCTCTGCTCGTACACGGGCTCGACGTTGAGCGAGGTGGTTTGAATATCCCGCGGCTCGATGCCGGCCGCCTTCAACCCCTCGATCAGGCGCCGCATGGCCGCCGAGTTCGCATCGAGAGCCTCTCGGGCCGTCCGCGCCTCGCTGGCGACGCCTGTGGAGATGAGCGCGATGTCGGGCTCGGCCGTTACCGTGCCAGATGCTGTCACGCTGATCACTCGCTGCGAGTCTTCATCGTCGGCGCGGACAGCTGTTGTTGCGAGAGATGCGGCCAGCATTGCAGCTCCCATCAGGAGCCACGCCAGAGCCCTAGTCGAGTTGCGCGTCATACAGATCTCCGCGTTGCCAGGAGCCGTGACTATATGAGAGATTGCGACCAAACTGCGCCGCTTCTGGCATTCCCCTGGGGCAGAAGTCTGGTATACACCTGCTTCGCGCACCGAAGCTGGGCCCGTAGCTCAATGGTTAGAGCCGACGGCTCATAACCGTCTGGTTGCAGGTTCGAGTCCTGCCGGGCCCACCAATAGCCAAACACAACTGTCGCAGAGCTGTCGCCAAAAGAGGTCGCTGCACCACGGTGCTAGCCTAGTTTTTCTGAATCCATAATATTGATCGATTTAGGATAAAGGTGCTTATATGGTGGACAACCACGACCTGATTTGCTCTGCGTGCCGCCGAATATTGTATTCTTCGATAAACATCTTCTGGCCCGCCTCCGCAATAGCTCGACGTTCACCTTCGTGCTCAAGGTAGTAGCGGATCTTGTCCTCCATATCGTCAATGTCGTTGAAAGCAACGTAATGCACCCCCTCTTGAAAGCGCATCGGAGTGATGATCTCGCGAATGCCAGGAGTGGAAAGCATGAAGGCGCCAACACACCAAAGTTCAAGGTGCCGATAGGTGAAGGGGCCCACCCCGTCT
>QGVC01000719.1 GCA_003242645.1 Pseudomonadota bacterium | reverse complement strand
CATGCTGGAGCTCGCGGGCGGCAATCTCTGGCTTCTTCTGGTGGTGGCCGCGATCGCCTGTCTCGCCTTCGGTTTGGGCCTGCCGACCTCCGCCTCCTATATTCTCGTCGCTCTGATGGGTGCGCCGGCACTCGTCAAACTCGGCGTGCCGCTGATGGCTGCGCATTTCTTCGTCTTTTTCTTCGCGAATATCTCGGCCATCACGCCGCCCGTCGCGGTATGCTGCCTCGTGGCCGCAAAAATCGCCGAAGGCGATTTCTTCAGAACCAGCTTCATCGCCGTCCGGCTGGGGCTGCCCGGCTTCATTCTGCCGTTCCTGTTCGTGGCGCACCCCGAAATTCTCGGCATAGGAGCGAGCCTGCCCTACACTGCGATGGTCTCTGCGATGGCGCTGCTCGGCGTCATCGCCCTGAACGTTATGCTGGAAGGCTTCCTTCTTCGCCCGCTGAACATCGTCGAGCGGATCCTGCTCCTTCCGGCGGCACTCGGCCTAATCCACCCAAACCTTTGGGCATCGGTCGCTGGCATTGCCATATTCGCGGGACTCCTCGGCTGGCAGTGGATGACACGGCCGAAACTCGCACCCGCGTCGGCCGACGAGCTCACTTAATGCAACTCGCTCCGAATCGTCCGAGAGCCGCTCGCGCCGGCGGTCCCGAATCGTGATAAGCCGCTTGGGATGAGAAAACCGCTGCCAAATGCGCCGCGGCTCGGCCATTTATGATCAGCGTGCGATCAGCACGACCATGAGGGTTAAGTCGCCCGCCTTCTGTCATTTGCAAGGCGAGGCAAGGAACGCGGGTGACAGATCGAGCGTTCGGTGGCGTTACCTGAGGCCACGTGAACGGAGGCTTGCGAATGCAGAAACACTGCTTCAAGGCGACAGTGCTGGTGGTCATCTCGGCAATATCTGCGGCCTTGCTGCAGACATCGGCCGGGGCAGCTAGTCCGTTCAGGACACTGCACGGCAGCTGGTCGGGGAGCGGAAACGTTCAGTTCGAAGGTGGGCAGACGGAGCGCCTTCGCTGCACGGCTCACTACCGGGATATCGGAGGCGGCGAAGCTCTAGGTCTCGCGATCCGCTGCGCAAGCGCGTCCAACAGAATCGAGATCCGTGGCCGGCTTAACTATAACGACGGCAGAGTGACGGGGACGTGGGAGGAACGGACATTCAACGCAAGCGGCACAGCAGCTGGCCGGGCGAGTGACCGCCGCATATCGTTGCGCTTGGCCGGCACCGTCTCGGGGTCCATGAACGTCACCGTGTCCCGCTCCAGTCAAAGCGTAGCGATCAACACGCAGGGCACCGCGCTCAGAGCCGTAAGAATCGGCCTTCGGCGCCGTTGATGTGGGAGGCGGCGGTACCCGAGAATTGATGTAGCCATTGTTGGTGAATTGTCCGGCGTTGCCGCGTTTCGCGGGAGGTGCACGGCGGTAACAGCCCGTGAATATTTCAAAGTGTTCAAGTGTTCCCCTTGCCCTTGCCGAAATGAGGCGGCAATGTGACAGCGTCTGAAAGCGGGGGGGCAGGGGGCATGCGTTTGGTT
>QGVC01000245.1 GCA_003242645.1 Pseudomonadota bacterium | reverse complement strand
CAGGAGATCCACACCGGTGAGGCTGGTATAGGTGAATGGCTGCGCGCCCTGAATACCCGCTTTCCTCATTGGCACGCGTACATCTCCGATCGCCTCACAGACAGTGAATACGCGGCGGGTGGCGCGTTTGAACCCCGCCTTGCACGGCCGCAGGTCAATCTGGACAACGGCGTTGACATCGCCGTCTCAATGCGATCATTTCGAGCCGAGCACGTTTCCTCTTTCGTAAAGGCTCTGCTCGACTGCGAAGTCGAGGCCGCGCGGCAACACCTCGCCAAGCTACGGGACCGGTACCCGATTGTCGTAACGCGCAGCCTCGAATACGCCAAACGCTGGATTCGCCAGCGCGCCCGCGGCTCGGAGCGCTACGGGATGGTCGCATCGTCAAAGGCCGCGCGACTCAAGCCGCACGCGATTGACGTGCGCGTCTCTATCGACCCTGTGCATTGGTTCCTTAACGACCGCAACGACACCCGTTCCAGTTACTACTTGGAAGACTGTGCAACCGAGTTTCAGGTCCAGGGCCTTGAGCTCGATTGGGTGTGCGTGAACTGGGACGCAGACCTTCGCTTTACGGGCTCGGGTTGGAGTTTTCATGATTTCCGTGGTTCGCGCTGGACGAATGTCAAGAACGCGGAAAATCAGGCCTATCTACGGAACGCCTACCGAGTGCTGCTAACGCGCGCGCGCCAAGGGATGGTGATCTTTGTTCCGCCGGGCGATGCAGCGGATCCAACAAGAAGTCCGGGGTATTATGATGTGACGTTCCGTTACCTTCGCGACGTGGGGATTCCGGAGCTGCACATCGGATAGCGGAATTGCAGCTACTGATACACCCCATCGGCGGTGTTTCGCCACGCTCCGCCCATCAGAGCCGAAGAAACATCTCGCGATAGATACCACTTTCGCGGGTGAGAGCCCTTAAGGCCTACAGACGCAGCCAATCCGATCACCGACTTATCTTTTCCTATCTCTTAGGACGATGATAGCGACCGGTGCTTATTGCCACCATGCTACAAGTGTCTAATTTTCAGACGCGAGCACCTACAATCCCTCGAAATCGTTTAGCGTGATCTCCTGCACACCAGCAAGCATGTCCCGGGACAGCGAGCGTTTCTCCGCGAGAAGACTATCGACGCGCAGGTCAAAGGTTTCGAAGTCTTCCGCAATAACGGTAGGACAGTACACGTGTACGGGCTTGGTCTGCCCTATCCTGTACGTGCGATCGGTAGCCTGATCTTCCTTCGCCGGGTTCCACGGCCGTGTAAAGTGAATGACATGGTTTGCGGCCTGCACGTTCAGACCAAACCCTACCGCTGTCGTCGAAAGAATAATGACTCCGAACCCTGGAGCACTCTGGAAGCGGTCGATTATCCGCTGACGCGATGCATCGCTCCTTGGGTCTACCGTACTACTGCCGTTTACAATTGGAGCGACATAATCAAACCTGTACATGATCGCCCGCTGCAGCAACCGCTGGATATCACGGTACTCCGTGAAGACGATTGCCTTCTCACCGCGTGCGCGGATTGCCGTTAGCCGATCCAGAAGCCATGCGAGCTTCGGAGAGTGTTCGATATGCACCTCAATTGGAAGAAGCTCCGCATCCTCATGGCTCACCGAAAGCGGATGTGAACAGATCATTCGCAGTGTGTTAAGGATCGCCAGGATCCCTGCGCCGCGCTCGCGGTGACGCATAGCAGCCCTGAACCTGCTGATTACTTCGGAATACAGCTGCCGTTGCAGTGGCGACATCCGCAGTTGCATGCAGCGAGGATCGGCTTCCGAATGGTCGCGTTCGTACTTGGGTGGAAGCGTTGCGACGTCGGCCTTAAGTCGGCGGAGGACCCATGGTTCAATGGCCTTTCTCAGCCTCTCAACGAGCTGGTCGTGTCCAGCTGCACGTGTCTCGATCTGACGGCGGAACTTACTGGTGAACTCGTTCAGCGAACCGAGCAGCCCGGGCTGGAAAAAATCAAAGAGGCACCAGAGGTCAGCAAGTGAGTTCTCCACGGGTGTACCGGTGCACGCGACCCTGAAGTCTGCCTGCAACGCCTTCGCGGCCCGCGTGACCAGTGCGGCAGGAGTCTTTATCTTCTGAGCTTCATCGCAGACTACTATGCCCCAATGTACTCGCGCCAATGAGAACTGATAGTCGCGGAGAGTCTCGTAGGTCGTGAGCACAATGGACGAATCAGCCTCAAACCCCGGCCGCAGGAACTTCCGCAGCCCGAGCGCCTGCAGCTCCGGGTCAATTGATTCCGGTGTGGCTCGGACCTGCCGCAGATCTTCTCCGTACAGCGCCAGGACATGCCCTTGAGTCCCATCCAGGAACTTCTCGACTTCGGCCTTCCAGTTCTCGAGCAGGGCTACTGGCGCCACGACCAGGCAAGGACGAGGATTCGGGAACACCTCTCGGTACCAGGCAAGAAGGCAGAGCACCTGCAGCGTCTTTCCTAGACCCATATCATCAGCTAACAGACACCCCGTGACCCCTTGCTCCTTCTGGCGAAACCTATGCTGCAACCAGGCGACACCCACCCTCTGATGAGGCAGCAACTCCACGCCTTGCTTGAGCGCGTTCGGCAACTCTGGCTCGGCACCCGGCTCGAGCTGCGCAATGAGTGGCGCTACACCGTAATCGAGTCGCTCAATGTTGTGCAGGATCTTCAGGATCGGAGCACGATTCGCGCCAGACGGATCCTTTTCTTCCGTCGGCAGCCGTTTCTTCGTCCGCCGCCGTTCCTCGTCCGCCTGGAACACTGTCAGCCAATGCTCCGCTTCGGCCACATGGACCCTGAGATCAGTTCCCGGAACTGGAACCGTACTACTGCCTTCTTCCTTCGCCTTGCGACACAACGCTGCGAGTTCTTCAAGCTGTTCTGGAGATAGGGTCAGGCGGTGTGGCTCCACCCCCCCAGCAACAGCGCGTATAACGCCTCGTTCTATGTTCTCCGGGATCCATCCCGTACCGGCATCCTTGCGTGCCACGTAGGGAACAGTAATCGTTGTCCCATCGAAGCCCACGACTCGATCGCTGTATGCCTCCAGATCGAACACTTCCGCGTATCGAATCGCGAGAGTACTGATGTCGGAAGCAACGAGCCATTTCTCAACGGCCCGAAGCGCCTCTTCCGTTGATCCGCCAAGCTCGATCTCCTCACCCTCCCAGGAGAACAGAGGAAGTCCCCTCTGGCGCGACCGAGCTGAGGCTCTCAGGAGACTTGCCGCCTGCTCTCTCGAGAGGCGAATCGATTGGTCCTGCTCCCTCCCTTCCGGATCTACAAGAAGAACTTCAAGCGTCGCCTGACTCGGCGACAGCTCCGGCGCAACCTGCAGCTGCTTGAATACGACTCCTGCTTCACGCCGCCGGGACTCGAAGTCCTCAAGATCAACTACGGCAGTGGCCGAATCACCAAGAACGGCGCACGGGTTGTACAGGAAAAGCAGCGCCTGTTCCGACGCAATACGACGCTTCGGCATTCTCTTGATCGGCTCGAGCGCCTCACGCAACTCGGGCGTGGTCACGACGTGCGCGATGCCACCATTTGGCAGACTGACGTCGTACCTTCCACGAACGGTCTCGTACCGATCGAATGACCGGAGCCATTCCTGGGGTGCCCCATCCAGTTGCGGTATGATCTCGATGACTGGCGCACCCAGCACTTCCTGCTTTGTGAACTGCAGGCTCATACAGCGTGCGGCAACTATTTCGGTGCGCTCCAGGTAATCATCGAGTGCTGCCCCGATGGACTTGGCGAGCTGGCGAATGCACCCCGCCGCAGAGAGTCTGCCTTCAGCCGACAGAGATGCCCCTTCGCGCGCCAACGCTGTCACCAGGCACGTCAGTCGCCAGGCCTGCTCTGACAGGAGCCAGCGCGCTCCATCGACCTCAATACACGCTCCAATTCGACGGGCGCTGGCGCGCTCAACGTTCGCCGACGGCGACAGCCAGCTTGCGATTGCAACTTGAAAGCTGCTGTCACTCGGGGTCGACCGGCTGACCAACCGTGGCACCCAGTCCCCTACCGCGGGTAGCCCCAGGATGCTGATACTGGAGCGATGCCCTTCATCTTCGAGAAGGCGGTATAACCGAGACCACTCAACGCAGTACCAGGAATCGGGGCCGTGCTGCGCATACCCCTCTTCGGCTAACTGCTCCAGATACGCGCCGAGGGGACTCTCTGTGAGCTTCTCCTCAGCACGCCCACGAAATACGATGCCCTCCTCCTGAGGAACACATTCGGTCACAGCATCCCGCGAGAGCCTGCTCCTTCCGAAGCTCATCGTTCGAAGTAATAGCCTCTGCCGACCTTATACTTGAAGCCTCGATCAACCAGCTTCTGGATCACGCGATCGTTGGTTGATTTACCGGGGTAAACCCAAAGACACCCTCCTTTGGATCGCAGATCCTCGATCTTGCCGCCCGAATTGAGTATTGCCTCACGAAGCGCGGGCGTCAGACCAACATGCACTGCGGTCGCATCATAACGATCTCCCGTGCTGCACGAGTGATTCCTCCCCGGTACTCATACTGCATCTCGACTGAGCGACACGCTCCCAGCTGTCTCTTGCGCATCCGGCACAATGCCCCTCCGCGCGAGAGCCGGCGCAAAACGCTCACTCTCCCACGATCCGATATGCAGCAGGCGCGTTCCACCTCTGCGCCGCAGCTCCGATAAGGCGTAACTTTCCCTGCCAATCTCAAACGGCAGCTCTCTAACGCGATAGACGTAACACGCGTTACCCTTCTCACTGAACTCAACGAACACGTAGCTGCCAATCTGCATGATGATGGCATTATTTGTCGCTGAGCCGCTGATCAGCCTTGCGAGCCTGCCTTTCTTCCGCTCTCGGAACTCGCGCACATCCGGATCACGACTGGCGAACAAACGTGATCCCAGCACAATCTGGCTGAACCCTATCTGATCCTTGTATCGCAACCAGAACTTGAGTCGTCGGTCATCTACGCGCCTTTCATCCTGACAGAGACGATAGAAATCCTCCAGATCTTCCTGAGCCAGCCACCCGCAAACCATTCGCCTTGTTTCCGGCCTCACCGAATTCCATTTCAGGTTGCGCACCAGTTGCGGACTACCCCAAGCATCAAGGGCGTACGACAGGAGATCCTCGCTTCGCTCGCGATCGCTCCTAGCGGCGTATTGATCCAAGATCCCCGCCAGGATCGCATCGCGTCGCGTACGGATTTCATTGGCGAGCTGCAGCACGAACGGGATCCGGCTCTTGAGCTCCACGGCCCCCATGTGACTCAAGCGAGCCAGAAGCGCGGAAACAAGCTCCGACCAGAACCAGCTTGCATCCTGCGGACGCAACTCCGAGCACAGATCATCGAACCGGTCGCGTCGGCCCGCAGCGAGCTCCTCCACGTACGGCCCGCACGGATTCCGCTCCAGAA
>QGVC01000244.1 GCA_003242645.1 Pseudomonadota bacterium | reverse complement strand
CGCCGTCATACCAGGCCGTCAAGCGTGTGCTCGAGCAGCGCGCCGCCAGAGAAGCACGCGACACCGCCACCGCAACGACAGCTCAGGCCGGCGACGGCATCCGACCGATCGACGATTACCAAGCGTTCTTCGAGCAGCACGCGCAACGCGCTGCCTCCTGTCACTCCCGCAACCGAAAGGAGCCACGATGAGCATGTCAGTCCCTGAACTTGAACGCGCGCTGCGATCGCTGCGCCTCTCCGGCATGATCGCGACACTCGAGGCACGGGCGCTGCAGGTCGCCCAGCACGATATGGACTTCATCGAAGCGTTCTCCTGCCTCGTGCAGGACGAGCTCGACCGACGGCGCTCGCGACTGCTCGAGCGCCGCTTCGCACACTCCGGGCTCCCGGATCGCAAGGATCTGAAGGACTTCGACTGGAGCTACAACGCTCGGCTCCCGAAGCGCGCGGTGCTCGAGCTTGCGACGCTGAAGTTCATCGAGGCGCGCGAGGATGCGCTGTTCATCGGACCGCCGGGCCTCGGTAAGAGTCACTGCGCGAAGGCGATCGCGCAGCTCGCCGTGCAGCGCGGCTATCGCGTGCTCTACCGCGAAGCACACCAGCTGATCGAGGAGATCCACGAAGCTCGCCAGCTCGGCGAGCTGCGCAAGTACCGTGCGCAGATGAAGGCCGCCGAGCTGCTCGTAATCGACGACCTGTTCCTTCGCAAGCTACCGGCCACCGCCGGCGAAGAGCTGGCCGACGTGCTCATGAGCCGCTACGAGAAGCTGTCCACGATCGTGACCTCGAACAGGCCCGTCGACGACTGGCCGAAGTTGCTCGGCGACGTGGTCGTTGTCACGCCGCTGCTAGATCGCCTGATGCACCACTCGCATCTGCTCAAGTTCGAGGGCAAGAGCTGGCGTCTGAAGGAGGCCGCCGCTCGAGTTGCAAAGCGCGCTCAGAGCGCGTAAACACACACCGTCCCGCCGTTGTCAACTGGGGGAATTTGACCCGGCCACGGATGGGGGAATTTAAGGTGGCCGCCGGGGCTGGTGCCTTATGTTCCTACGCTGCTTCTTGTAATTGGGACGCAAAAGGCTGTACTCGAGCAAAGGGAGCCATCGCTTTGGCAACATCAGTTTATTGGGTTCCAGCCGTCGAAGGTCTCAACAAAGCAGCAAGACCAGTGTTAACCCAAATGTTCCTACTCCTTTGAACGAATCTTCACCATAGAGGCGCGCACAAACGATCTTCTCGGGCTGCTTACTGACTACTTCCAACTAGCTTCGTAAGCTCGATCGCGCTTTGCGCGCATGGGATCGGCGAATGTGGCGAGCCATTCGTCGGGGCCGCAGTTGGAAGTCAGGAATCTAAGTCTCCTTCTTGCTCCTTTTGTCCGAGAAGCGAGCATCTCAGAGAATCTCATAGGGGGCGACGAGGTCGATTGGCAGATCTTGAAGGGCACAGTTGCTATACGAGACACGATCAACAACTAGCCCTGTGTCGCCAGGCAATCTAGGCCATGCGGTGGAAGAGCTTCCTGCATCAGATTCTGAGGAAGCAGTCGAAGTGAAGTAATGAAGTTCATGGCGTCTCTTCCCCCAGGGAGATGCCATGAAAATAAGCGAGAAACGTTCAGAGAAACAATGGGTTAAGTCGGGTCATCATTTCTTCATCCCCGACTCGGTTAATGATGGAGGAAGGAAGCCCAATCGGCGGCCCAGGGCACGGAGAAAGAACGTGTCCTCTGCCAGTATTACCTTCGCTCAACTTAAACAATGCATGGCCGATCGGGTCGATCAGCCGGGTTTTCCCAGGAAAGCGTCTCTGCCCAACTTGTTGAGCGCGTTAAACGCTTTCTTAAACGATTTGGGCCTGGATCCGTCGCATGCTGTTGGAACGACGCTTCGCGTTGGTTACTACAAGGCGGTAGAGGGCCATATAAGTAGGCTCAGAGAGCAAGGCCATACGTCGGCATACATTGCTAACCGAAAGAGTCTGCTGAAGTCGTGGAGGAAGCTGGTTGCGCAGCTTGATCGGGAGTCATCCGTTCAGAACGGATCGATGACGCCCCTGCAGGCGGCACTGCAGAATGTGCTTGATGCTGGAGCGACGATAAAAGGTCTTGCCCGTGAAGCGAGGATACCTTTCTCAACTCTCCAGAGGCTTTGCCGTGGCGGTGCGCCAACCCGTAGATCGATGCGATACCTAAGACGTCTTGAGTGCTTTCTCGGAATGGCAGAGGGAGCGCTCACCGACCTGGTCGGCGGGGGGCGTGTTGCGGGTTCAGATTCGACGGCTGCAACGGAGTCGATCTCGTATCGTGTGAAGTTGCGGGAATTGGTGCACGACTCGTACGCCCTCAAGAAGACGTCTATCGGTGATTCGTTTATCGAGGAGTGGTCGTCGCTCCTCCGTTTCAAGACATCTACGTTCGTATTGGCTCGAGCCATTGAGGCGGCTTCACAAACGCGAAGACCCACTTGGAGAATTCGGTCAGCCGGCTTGCCCCCAACTTACGGGGAGTGGGTCGATACTGTGAACGGAAGGCCATGCCCGAGCGCATCCATCGCATTCCAGATGACCGCTCAGTTCCTCGGGTGGCTGTCATTGAGCAAGAGTCGGGGTGGTCGAGAAATGCCTGTTGATGAAGCGCAGTCACTTGGGCATTTCGCGAACGTTGAGTACGTGTTGTCGTACCTACAGTGGCGGATTGACCGTGGTGGCGGGACGGTCAACAACTCCGTTCGCAGAATCTTGCAATTTGCAAAAAGTTTAACACATCCGGATCAGGGGTTCCTCGTTGGGAATCCGGAGATCGGGGCGCGAGTGGGCGTTAGGGACAGCGAAAGTTGGGAAGCGCGATGCCGTGGCGCCTACGAGCAGTTCAAGTACACCCTGCGCAATCTGCCGAAGATCTCGCGTGCGAGGGATCCATTTGAACCGATTAAGAAGATTCTTGAGCTTGAGAACCCCCTCAATGCGGTCGTGGATGCAATCAGGAGGATAGATGCAGACAGGCCGGCAACGGGGGGTATCTGGGAAGCGGTCTGGGCGCGCGACAGATTGTTGTTGGCGCTCGTGGCATCGAATCCGTTGAGAGCAAGCAATCTGAAGTTGCTGACGTGGCGAGCGGACAACACCGGGATGTTGCGTCAGGATTCTAGTGGCGGTTGGGAGATCGTCATCCAACCGGAATTGTTCAAGAATCAAGCTGGGGCCGCCGGAGATCGGCCGTACAGGATGCCAGTTCAGGAGCAGCTATGGCCCTTCATAACTACATACCTGCGAGATTATTGGCCAATGCTGAGCAGGGGCCAGACGGATCGTGTGTTTGTCTCTCACAAGTGTCCAGGTTCGGTCTGGAAGGGATTGAACAGGCGCTTTGAGACCCTCACGCGCCGATATCTACACGGCTGCCCAGGTGTCGGACCTCACAGCTTCCGACACATCGTTGCAACCGCTGTCATTAAGCGGACTGGCAGCTTCACTGCGGCAGCGCTGATCTTGCACGATAGAGAGGAAACGGTCAGAGCGCACTATGCTCACCTAGTGGGGACTGACGGCGCGCGGTGGTTGGCTAATGTGCTTAGTGAAGCGTTCAAGCGAGTTTGATATTGGAAAAACAGTCATTGGCGGAGCGCGGGGGCGCGGCGCAACCGGCTAGTCATCAGACTGCTGGTTGCGACGTGTGCCTAGAAGCGACCCTGTCCGCCCTTTGAAGGCTCGAACGGGCTCTCAAGGTGATGCGCTAGGCATGGTGGCATTTCTAGAGACGCGAATTGCGCCACCTGAACTCGTGGGCATTAATGTCCGCCAGCAAACTGTCGACATCACACCCCTACATGAAGGTGATCGGGGCTTGGCGAATCGAGCAAGACGCCGAACGAATGCACAGTTTGCCAGGCGACATCATGTCGGGTACCTAGGGCGTCCGCGACGTACTCCTGCGTAGGGGTGCGCGGCTCGCCGATAATCTTGGCGTGTAGGGCGACTCCGAAGCCACGCTTGAATCTCATCCTCAAACCAGAACTGCTTTCGTCCGATTCGGTGCGGGGGTGGGAGCTCCCCGTTCCTTATCCATGTCCGAAGCGTGCGAGTAGTTACGCCAAAACGGGCGGCCAGCGCGTGCTGATCAAGAGTGCTTTCCACATTAGGTCTCCTAACTAGTGACCCGTAGTGAAGAGCTCCCGTTTATATTCTGCCTCGAGGCCCGCTAGTCGTTCGTGGTGTCGGTTTTGAAAATCTAGGGACCCCTTGAGGCGATTTTTCTCAGAATCATTCACCCTCTGGGGTGAGGTTCTGAGAAAACTTTCCCCGTTGAGGGGGCTCAACATCATTCCCCCGTTCCGGATGCGACGAGGCGCAGTCTGCGACCCGGCACGCGCGGCCGCTTTGGGCCGCGCGGCGACGAATCAGGACGCGATGGCATATCAGGAGGTCAGTAAGCGTCCGGCCTAGGTCGGACGCTTACGATCTTTCGTCGCCTTGGGCCGAAAGTTTCGTCGTCTGCCGATGCGCTGGGGATGTTGACATACGTCGTAGACTGCGTTGACGCGCGCGCCGCGCGGCTAGTTGCCGGCGCACTAATGCTCGGTTGTAAACGCCGAGCAAAGCCAGCGCATCGAAAGATGCGCCGGTGATTTCATTGGCGTGAGGGGCGACGTTCACGTGGATGCAGGAAAGCGCTTGCGGGGAATACTCAAGACATTGAGCGAGCTCGCAGCGGATACCTGCGGCACACCTTGCGGACGACAACGGTGCCGAACTTGTAGGTTGCGCGCACCAGCCGCCTGGAAAGAGATTGGCCAACGCTGCCGAGAGGGCGTGCGCACCTGTTGCGAAGGCTGAAGGGCGTGGTACAATAAAAAGTCGCGTTGCCGCAACGGCGCGCGGAGGTTCTTTAACAAGAATAACAACTATAAGGGAACCATTATGTTCTCGAGAGTTATCCACGTCTGCGTAGCCGATCGACGTAGATTCTATAACCTGTCTGGCTCAAGCAAGAAGAAGGTTATGCGATTCGCAGACGATGTTTGCAGAAGCTTGCTCGTTGCTCTCGAAGGCGACAACTGCGAGGTTGTCGAGCGAGTCGCTGAAAAGATGGTTCAACGCGCAGCAGTTCGTCGAAAGATCAAGTTCGAGAAGCTAACAGAGCAGGAAGCGAAAAGGTTGATAGACCAAAAGCGCTACTGCACCACCTACACTTTACAGTAACCCAATACCCGCGCCGGCGGTCCTGCCGGCGCGGGTTTTCGTGGCCGATAAATCGGGGGATTAAACCCTAGTGTGGGTGACCGAACGGGTCGAAAATTCACTCCGAGAGAGGCCGCTCGAATCCGCATACAGCATCCGCTGGGTTGAGTCGCTTGGGGCAGTCTACTGCAGCGGGGTGACCGTCCGGCGGTATGAACCGGCTGTCGAACGTGTCGAGCGAGGCCGCCTGAAG
>QGVC01000243.1 GCA_003242645.1 Pseudomonadota bacterium | reverse complement strand
CCTGGCCGATATGCACTTGCCACAGGTCGGCCGCGAACTCGGCATGCTCGTACCGGCCGGAGGCCACGTCGGGGTGCGGGGTGATGATCTCGCGCCATGGCTTGAGGGTGCTGGACGATTCGATGAGAGAACCGCCTGCCTTGCGTTTCTCCCTCCGCACCTGCTCTTCGAACGTGAGCCGCCGCAATTCCATCTTCATCTTCGCAACGTCATCCGCTTGCGGCGCGGAGAGTGCGGCTAACAGACGCGTGATGGAGTCCAATGCACGGTCCGTGTCGTCGCTGGAGAACGGCTCCTGGTGGGCCCACTTGTTGCGCCAATCTCGAAGCTCCTGCACAAGAGAACGCTCGGCGCGCCCGAGGATCCGGCCGAACACATCGTTCCAGGTATCCCACATCAGCTTCAGTAGCGGTGAAACGTCCCATTTCGCGATGGGCTTTTCCGCAAGCAGTGGGTCCTCGGCAAACCGGCGGATGGTCTCCATGTTGACCTTTCCGGTCCGGATGCCTTCCTTGACCTCGCGGTCCACGACCGGCGCAAGCCCCGCTCTGAGCAGGTCCATCGCCTTGCCGACTCGCTCTTGGTTCGTTATCGCCATGCTCAATGTCCTAACGGAAGTTCATCAGGTGTTGCTTCGTGCTAGGCTGGAACCCACTGAAGCTCGCGCATGATTTCCCATGCGCGACGCTCGATCGCGTCGCGCAGCTCCACTCCAGCACACGATCGCTCGTTTGGTACCGATGTCGCTCGAGCGACTCCCAATTTCTCGAGCTCGTTCGTTACCCATGCCATCGTTGCATCCGGATCGCGGAAGAAGCGCGTGCCGCGAATGCGCACGAATCGCCAGCCAGCACGTTCGAGTACCGCCTGTCGAGCCATGTCTGACGGTATTTGATCGACGCCATGGAACCGATCACCATCACACTCGACGGCAACCTGGATTTGACCATCGCCGACGACCATATCGATTCGGTAGTTGCCGACCCATACCTGCGGCGTCACTTCGTAACCTGCGGCGACGAGTCGCCGAATGACCTCTTCCTCAAACGGAGACTCGGCCCGCGCGAGTGCCTCGCGCTCCTTGCGCAGGTGCGCTTCTGGATCGCGCACGTGCGCGATCAAGTCGCGCCGAAGGTCACCTGGCTTCAGGTCCCTTTCTGGATCAAGCGAATGCACTAGCCAGAGCTGGTCCTTCGCGCGACTCGCCGCAACATTGAAGCGCTGCTTGAAGTGGAGCTCTTGGCGCAGCCTCAGCGGTGCACCGGTTGGACTGTCGACCATGCTGAGCAGGATCACGTCACGCTCGTCTCCCTGGAATTGAGCTGCGCTTCCTGCAGCAAAGCGCCGGGATTCAAGCTCGACTGCGCCGAGCGCCTGCAAAGCCAGCTCCTGTATCAGGCCGGCTTGCTCGTCACCAAGGAGCGAAATAGCACCGAAGGTTTTGCCTCTATAGCGCCGGTCTTCGGCCATGGCCTTGAACAACGCAACCAGCATTCGGGCTTCGGATTCATTTCGCTTGCCGTCGCGTCGCCCGGCAAGCGTCGGCGGTACGACGTACTCCACAACGTGCGGTAGAGGCGCACTGGCGGGATTCCGCAAAGGTCTGATTTCGCCGTTATACGAAAGGCGATTGGAGAAATCGATGATTGCCGGCATGCAGCGAAAGTGTTCGCGCAGCCGAATCGTTGCTCCGAAGCATTGCCCGGCCAAGTTGTAGATCGAAGCCCTGCCGTCATAGAGATGGGCGTTCGGCACACCCTGTAGGTGCTCCGCGATGAGCGCTGCCGTCGCATCAGCGTCTTGACCTACGTCCAGCGGACTCACCTGCTCGTCATCGCCGACCACGAGCAAGCGTTCGCCCAAATACCACGCAAGCAAGCCGGTGACGTCAGACTGGGAAGCCTCGTCCACGATGACGACGTCGAAGCGCCGCTTCGACGATTGGAAGCTTTCTGCCACCCGTGATAAGGGCATGATCCATACTGGAACGGCATCGCGCGCTTGCTCGAGCAGCCGCCGGGCCTCCGCACGAAGCTCCGGCACCCTTCGGCCCGTCCCACGCCCGATCCGCCTTTGCGTGTCCGCCCAACCTTGCAGAGCCTGCCTGGCACGAAGGTCAACACGTTCTACCTGCGCCAGCCATGCTTTACGCTCAATCAGCTTGGCGGTGGTGCGACGCAAGTCGCTCTGGAGTTGAGCCAGCCGCCGCCCGAGCGCCTGCTCATCGAGCATGGCGCGGCGCTCCAGTTCCTCGTGCAGCTGCTGCCACTTCCAGGCTTGCGCTGCGTCACCCGGCGCTGTGTCGGTGTCATGAGGCGACACGCGGTTTTGAATGGCAGTTGCCCATGCGGGTGCCGCCTCTTGCAATTTCGCAAGATACGCTCGACGTTGCGCGAACAGAGGCATCTTCCCGCGGAGCTGATCGAGTTGCAGTGCCACAGTCGCGTATGCTTCGGGATTTCGCCCTTTTACGGCATCGTGGAGGGCCGATACGATAGGTCCTCGGTACTGCGCCAGCCCTTCTTCGAGGCCGTTCAGCTGGCGGTTCGCTTTCAGCGCGCGACATACAGCCAGCCGACGGCCGACAAGTTCCGGCAGGCGTACGGTGATGAGATTCAGATCCCGCTCAAATGGATCGGTCGGGTTCAAGATGGCGATGGCGTCATCGCGAACCTGTGTCCAGCGCAATCCTGCGGCGTCGAGTGCCTTTTCCAGCGGGTGCCACCACTCATGCCAGGTGTTCAGTCGCGCTTCAATTCGCCCCGCGTAAGCCTGCAACGCCGGCTCCGGCGTGTCCCCGAAACTGTCGAAGGGCGGCAGCCCCGCAGGCACAGCGAGACGTGTCCAGCGTGCTTGCAACTTGCGCCGGCTCTCGCGGAGATTCGCTTCGGCCCGCAATGCACGAAAGTGCTCTGCCAGGCACGGAGCGTCACCGTTTACGCGGGACCCGCTGATAGCCAACTTCCAGGCGCTTCGCCTCAGCAGTGTGAGCCACCCAAGCGTGCCGCCTTGCGACAGATACGCTTCGATCTCTTCATACACTGCGGCGAGTTCATGGGAAGGGATGCCGTTCGGAATCTGCGGATCGTGCTCGAGCAGCAACGGCTTGGCTTCGTCCCATACGACGTGCGCTTCACGAATCTGTTGCGCCAGATCCTGCCAAAGCTTTACATCGCTACCGCCAGCATGTCCGGCCTTGACAACTTCTCGCTCCCAGGGGGCCAATCGCGCGCCTTCATCGCTGATGTTGTTCAACAGGCGGTGCAAGTCGTCGAGGATGCCAAATTGGGCAACTTCGGGCTCCGTTGTCCAGTAGCGTTGCCCGTCACCCTCGATGTTATCTGCCGCCTGCGCAACCAACGTGGCGAACGCTTGTGGGTTCGGTATCTCTCCGGCGCCTGGAAGACCAGCTTCAAGCTCGCACTCTTCCGCCGGAGATATTCGCGCGTTGGAGGCGTACAAATCCTCGATCTCCGCAATAGCCAACGGCAGCGGCGCTCCCGGGGTCAGAGGACCCGGGATCCAATCGTTCGCTTGCCGATTGGCGCTGACCCATCGCGCTGCTTCAGCGGGATCATGCGATACGCCGTTCACGACGATGGGTCGATACTCTGCCGCGCGCGCAGTCTCGAGATCTCGCGTTACTTCATCGATTGCAGCATTGAGCTTCGCGCGATCCGCACTCAGGCTCTCCACATCCTTCGTGAGCCGCTCACTTGATTCGGTCAGCTTGGCAAGTATCTGCCGCACCGCCTCCTCCATCTGTTGGCGACCCTCGAGGTCGTTTTCCAACACTGCGACAGCTAGCGGACGCAACGGCTCCACGATGTGTTGCCGGAGCACGCGCAGAGCCTTCGTCGTGTGACTTGTGACCAAGACGCGCTTGCCGTTCGCGACCAGGTGACCGATCAGGTTGGCGATCGTATGGCTCTTCCCTGTACCTGGCGGACCCTGCACCTGCACGGCTCGATGGCGCTCGAGAGCTCGAGCGATCGCGATCTGTTCGGCATTCGCCGGCTTGCTCAGCAAGATGTCGGGGGGCTCTCCCCACGGCGAATGAAGCTCTGTCTCGCCCTCCGGTTCGGACGGCGGCGGCTCAATCCCGACAAGACGCATCAACGCCGACGGAATTTCTACGTCAGCAGACTCCAGCTCTTCGAGCACTCGATCAAAAGCAGCTGAGTAGCCGAGCACACGGAGACGAAGAAACAGCACCGGATCGCGCTCGATCACCGGGTCGGCAGTGATCGGCCCGCCGAGCGGATCAGGCCTGAACACACCACGCGATCCAAGTAGTTGCGCGACACGTTTCAGGAAACCGTCTGTCGCTTCGCGCTCGAGCGGGTGGTAGCCGCGCGTCTCGAGTTCCCGGCGCAATTGCGTTAGCTGCTGTGGCGGAAGCCCGTCTGGCGACGTGAGCAATGCCCCGTAAAGCTCGGGGGCACGATCTGCGTCCGTCAGGCGCAGTTCAGGCACATCTGCGTCAAACTCAAGCTGCACGCGCTGGAGCAGTACGGGATGATCGATGCGCTCGGAATCGCGCTGCCAGCGAAGCTGCCCGTCCCCAAGCATGAGCTCGACGCGCTCGCTTTCCAAACCGATTCGGCTGTAGAGCTGATAGAGACGCTCGAATGCCTTCATGGCGGCGCGCGCTGGACGTTCCGACTGGGCCCACGCTTCCCAACGCGCGCGCCATTCAGCGAGCGCCACAGGCCGCTGTTCGTCCGCAGCAAAAGCTTCGGTAACCGTGTCATTGCCTCGGCGCACGTGCATCTCCGCCCGCACGCGAATCTCGCCGTTAGGGTCCTGCCAACCCTTCTCGAGCCAGTCCTCCAGGACTTTGGGTGGCTTCGGGGGATCGGTGAGCCGCGGCCGGCGGATCGTCAGCAACGTCCCGTTACCGGCACCTTCGTTGGGATCTTCCGCACCGGAGTTCAGCAGCACATGTCCAACGACTACGCACGGATGCGCCGGAAGATCTCGCAGTCGTAGTACCCATTCGTGCTCGGCAAGCGTTCGCTTCAACGACTCGCGCCGTTCGGCATACGCCTTCAGGAAACGAAAGAGCTGCACCGCCCTTTCGCGAGCCACCTGCTGCTGTTCGTTGCTCAACTCAGGCACGAGCTACTCCTCCGTCTCCCCAAAAAGCGCCGTCTGTCCGGTCCTCGGTTTGCCGCCCTCGCGCGCGAGGCGCGTGATCTCGGGAAAGCTCTGGACGAGGGCGTTGTATTGCAGCGCCTCGGCCGCGCGCTTCTTGCGGTCGCAGATGTTGTACAGGCGGTAGGCGAGTTCACGCGCCGTCTCCGCCTTGCTTCCAAGCTTTGCAACGAGCCCCGCGGCCGCGCTCTCTCCGCCGGCTTCGAGGACGCGGATCAGGTGGTGCACCGTCTCCCAGTGGTGTCTTATACAGATCCGACGCTGCCGCCGAATAAAGAGGG
>QGVC01000718.1 GCA_003242645.1 Pseudomonadota bacterium | reverse complement strand
GTGGAAAAAACGTCTGAAAAATTTGGACGCCTACCGCACGAGACTCTATGGAAAGGCTTACGCGGAAGCCTTCGGAAAGGTCCACAACCACCGCGCGCAAGGTACCGGGCAAAACGAGTGGTATACGCCGGCTCAATACATCGAGGCCGCGCGACTCGTGCTCGGCGGCATCGAGCTTGATCCGGCCTCGAGCGATACCGCTCAAAAAACGGTCCAGGCCGAGCGGTATTTCACGAAAGCAGATGACGGGTTAGCGAAGCCGTGGCGGGCGCGAAGCGTATGGCTGAACCCGCCGTACTCGCAGCCGGAAATCTGGAACTTTGTCGAAAAGCTTATCGCCGAGTTGACGAGCGGCAATGTCGGCAGCGCGATCCTTCTGACGCACAACTACACCGACACCGCATGGTTTCACCATGCCGAGTCCATAGCTGCTGCCATCTGCTTCACGCGCGGGCGGGTGAAGTTCGTCAATGCTGATGGCGAGGAGTGCGCGCCGACTCAAGGGCAATCGTTCTTTTACTACGGCACCGAGCCGGAGAAGTTCAAAGAGCATTTCTTGAGGTACGGGTTCATACGATGAGCGCTAACCCCAAGCGTGGGGCTATCCGAAGCATCGAGGCTTACGCCCAGGGGAAGATGCTCGACCACTCAGCGTGGCGGGAAATCCTGCCGCGCAATATCACGCCGTCAGACATCGACGCCTGTTTCGACAATAACGGAGACATCCTGTATTGCGAGCTGACGAGGCACACAACCACATGGTTGGGCGACGACGGGAAGGTTCATCCCAAGATCGGCCACGGCCAATTCATGTTGTACTTCAATGCCATTGGGCCGATCTCCAAGGATCTAGCGGTCCTCCTGCATCACGACGTGCCCGCTACGCGAGCAATCGACACGCGCGCCGACATCGACGCATTTCAAGTGATGGTTAGAAAGGGCGATGAGGTCGTGTTTTCGCCAGTGTGGCACCGCTGGGAGAAGTTCGTCGTTAGTTGGTACGACAACCCTTCCAAGGTGCGGCGCATTTGCGTGGACGAGGCGGCAAAAGCTGCGTTTAAAACTCCCGGCGAACACGACGAGTGGTTAGCCGGTTACGAAGCCGCGTTCCGAGAGATTTACGGATACGAGCCGTGGTGAGCGGCAGCACAAAAGAAAGCCCCGCAGGGGCCGAGGGCATATTGGTTGAGGGTGGGAAACCGATTCGTCTTCGAACAGGTCGCTAAGTAGAGCTATGGGGCTGATAGCAGAGATCCGAGTCAACGGACGATGGGGGCGCTGATGGGGTACACACCAGTCTTCGACACCATCTATACCGGCACGCTCTACGGGAAGTGGCCCGCTGCTGCGGTATGGGCGTCTTTGCTCCCGCTTTTGGACAAGAACGGCTGCATCGACATGTCGTTGCAGGCCATCTCCGGTATGACCGGATGGCCCATGGACTTGCTCAAGCAAGGGATAGAGCAGCTCATGGAGCCGGACCCGGACAGTCGCACACCCGGCGAGGATGGCCGGCGACTGGTCCCTATAGACCCTGTCTCTTATAAAAATCTCCAG
>QGVC01000242.1 GCA_003242645.1 Pseudomonadota bacterium | reverse complement strand
ATGTTCACGTTTGTTAATGTATTTTTTTTTGTAAAAGGAGAAGCGGGAATACGAGACCAGGTCCGGTTCGGGGGCCCGGAAATGTGTATAAGAAACAGGTTGTGACCTCCTGCATCCTTTAGGCAAACCTGATATTGAAAAACCTGACTCCAGTTCGAGCGAAGATGCTCAACGATTAGCTCGCTTAGCCGCCGCATTGGCGGGTGTGGGCGTTGAAGTAGCGACGGTCAATTTGATGCGCTCCCAGTTCAAAGTGCCTGTGGTGAAGGCGTTAGCGCCCACGCTGCAACTCTACCCCAGTAAAATCAAAACGGCTCGGCTCCTCTCTGCTATCGCAGAAACGGGCGGTGGTGAGCGGTGGTCACAGGGGCTGGATATACTCTGACCTTGTATTTGAAAAAGCAACGGTACAAAATGATAGCCAGTATGCAGAACGTCTGAGAAGAACGTCATAGCACTTCAATAGGATGAGGGGTCCCGGGAGAGCCGACCAGACTAGCGACGCCCGCTCCGCTCCTGCCAGCATGCCTCAAGCCGCCAGGCTCAAGCTGAAGCTGCTAGGCGGTTTGACCGTGCTTGTCGATGATCGAGAAATCGACATTCAGGCTCGGAAGGCGAGAGCTATTCTTGGATACCTTGCCCTCAATCCGCACCAGAGGGATACCCGCGAGAAGCTCGTTGGGATGTTCTGGAGCGAGACGGAGGAAGCGAAGGCACGCGCGTCGCTGCGCCAAGTCCTTCATTGCCTGCGGGAGACCCTCGAGGCGCAACATTTCTACGGCTTAAATATATTCCGCTCGGAGATTGCCTTCGAGCCGGGAACGGTCGTCACCGACGTCGAACTTGTGCTCGAGAGCATCTCGGCTCTCGAACCGTGCGACGAGCTACTCGATCGCAGCAACATAGCTGAAACACTCATGTCCGGATACGAGCAAATCGATCCGGCATTCGAGATGTGGCTCCTGGTCCATAGGGAGAATTTGCGCCAACGGATGTTGCGCGCGCTTGAGGAGAAGCTCGCACGGAGCGATCTCACGTCGCGCCAAACGCGCCGGCTGGCGACAGCCTTGCTCCAACTCGACCCGACGCATGAGCCTGCATGCCAGCAGGTCATGCGCGCCTGCGCAGGCACCGGCGATATTGCCGGCGCACTGGCTGCCTACAATCGACTCCGGACCGTGCTTGAGCGTGATTTCGACGTCGAGCCCTCCGAGAGCACTCAGCAGCTGATGGCGGAAATCAAGGCCGGTCGACCAGATAACGGGACTGATCGAAGCCTGGACCGACCGCTTCAGAAGGCGACCGGACCGCCGGCCCATCCAGGTGGTTTACAGAACCTGGTAATCCTGATGGGCAGATTTGACGCAAATACCGACGCCGATCAACGGGCTGCATTGCGTCACGAGCTGATCCGACGGCTCGTGCGATTTCGGGAATGGTCCGTCATCGACGGTGAAGCCATCAGTCGTCCTATCGAGAATGCCGGCATCGATTACATCGTATCAGCCCGTATGCTCCGCAATTCTCAGAACGCCACATTTTGGGTCGAGCTCAAGGACTTTGCAACAGGCGTGGTAGTATGGAGCGATACTTACGAGCTTGAGGCGCCGAATTTCGTGGCCTCGTTCCAGGGGTTCATTCAGCAGCTCGCTGCCAAGCTCAACGTCTATGTTTCAGTGGACCGCTTGCGCAGGACCGTTCCAAACTTGGAGTTGCCAGCAAACGTGTATGATCTCTGGCTCCGTGGCCAGTCCCTTGTGCTGGTGTTAACGCCAGAGACACATCGTGAGGCGGCTGCTATTTTTTCCAAAGTCACAAAAGCAGCGCCTCATTTCTCACCGGCGTATAGTTGTCTCGCTCAGCTCGAAAACGCTCACCACATTGTCTTCGCTGGGAAGTACCGGACGCCACAACGGCTTGAACGTGCGGCAGCCCTGACCAAGCAAGCTTGCGCGCTGGATCCGCTTGATTCACGCGCCCAGCTTTGCCGGGCCTGGTCGCATGCGATGAGTGGCCGTTTTGAATTGGCCGATTCGATTTTCCGGCTGGCTGTAGACCTTAATGACACGGACCCCTGGACGGTCACTTCAGCTGCTTTGGGCCATGCTTTCGGCGGCAAACACAAGGATGCAATGGAGCTTGCCGAAGCGGCTCTACGCCGCGTCGTGCTTCCCTCGCCGGTCCATTGGACCTACCAGTGCCAAATTCGAGTCATTTGCGGAGACTATGAGGGGGCGCTGACCGCAGCGGAGCGGGCAGAGAACGCTACACCCTTCCTTCCCGGATGGAGAGCGGCCGCATTATCCGCATTGTCGCGCGACCAGGACGCCCGTGAAGCCAGACGTGAATTGATCGCCAATATTCGGCAGGTCTGGTTTGGCGATCCCAATCCAAGTGACTTTGCAATCTGGCATTGGTTCGCCAACTGTTTTCCCTTCCGAGATGAAGCCCAACGCCGAAAGCTTTTTGGCGGTCTGAACTGAAACGATCCCTCCCCGACTCCGCACCGCCTTTCAGGTCATACGCAATGGGCGATGGTGTAATCACCGACTCGGAATTCGAAAAGATCTTTCATGTTGACATGCTGTCCATGCAAAATGTGCTCCGCGTAGAAGTCGGGAAGCGGATAACGCCCGGAGCCTCTAGCGATATTGTTGAGCGTGTCTTCAACAAGCTCTGCGGGCGGCAGCCTGATCAGGAGGACTTCCATGTTGCTCTGCACGAATTGCAGCCCCTTTATCCAATCCGGCAACGGCTGCTCAATGATGCCATGCGTCGCTTCGAGGAAATCAGGGAGGGTGCCCGGTCTGGATGCGGGATCTGTTGCCCACTTGATGATCAACCGGCCTAACGCCTGGTAGTCAAGGATATTCATACGTGGAATAGCCATGGGGATTTCCTTTCGTGGTGGCTAAAGGAGAGCTAACGGCATTGAACAGGCTGGAGGCAGCCATGGCTGCGCATGAACCGGATAAGATCCGGCATCGTTTCGGGTATCTGGCCGTCGAAGACCTCTTTGGCAAGAGGCTCGACCATTGGATCATCTTCGATCAGCGATCTCGTCGAACCGAGCCCGCGAAAGAACGTTTCCGCGACGATGATCGACCCCAATGTTCCAAGCGTTTCGCCTTTATTTTCCTTGCTGCGATTGAAGCGTGCATTTCCTTCGCCACTCGCTGTCCTTTCCATGGCGGCTTCAAATAGGATGAAGAAGTAGAGGGGCGGGTCCGCCGAAATCGAGTCTAGTTCTTCGGCGGTAAACTCAACATCACCCTGCCGCAGCCATTCGACAATTCTATGCTGGCGAAACTCAGCATCCGAAAGGAGATCCGATTTTTCTCTGAGGTCTGGATGCAATCGAGGGATCAGATCGGGCACACGCCCAACGCCGGCCTCGAAGCCCCGCTGAAGGTCGAGAAAGATCAAGCCGCCATCATCCGCTCGTCTTCCGCCGAGAATAGTGCTCCGCGTAAGCCAGCTGTTGCCGACATAGGGCCTGATACGCCGAGCGCGGTTAACGGCCTTGCCATCTCCCTGCTCAAAGAAATAACCCCAATCCACCAGCCAGTCGCAGGCGAGGGGAACGAGGTCAGGTCTCGACCCCGAGGAACGGTCGATAAGTTGTTTCAGCGATGGGTTGAAGCCAAGCTCGTCGTTAAGTTTATAAGAAAAGCGGGCCAGTATATGCCCTATGCGAAAGGCGGCGTGGGAAAACTCCACGGGTACCGGATTGCCCGGCAGAAAATTTCCAAGGGCGTTTCGCGGTAGCTCGGTATTTCGACATTCCTCCTTTCGTTTATGGTAGTGCTCCCACACATGGTTCTTGAGCAGGCGGCGCAAAAGATCGTATTCTATGATACGACGGTAAACGAGCGCCACGACTTTGCGAGGGGTAGAAAACTCCGAGCAGCTTGGTGCTGCAGATAGAAGGTTTGGCTCGTGAAATCCTGCGGATCGTGTACAGAGATTTGCTCAGTTTCGGCTAATTTGGAAATTTTGTCGATGACACAATTATGCAGCTCGTGAAATAAGGCGGTCAATTGAGACAGGATCACGTGCTGATCATTGCGCGGATCTGCTATCAGCACGTCGTGGGTTTGCGGTATTGAGCTTGTAAGGAGCTGAATGGAGTTCATTACATGGGGACACGGCACCTTGGTCCTGGCGAGATCCCGTCGTGGCTGATCAGTGAGTAGCGCTGCAATTTGTTGCGGCGGCGGCTCCTTGGCACGCACATGGCCGAGCCACAATTGAGTGCGGTAGGAGGGAGGCCCGGGAATGTAGATGTCCGGCGTTGCCGATGGCCCACCTCCGTACACCGCTTCCAGAACTAAGCGCAGGTCGCGGAAATCGCGCTGCAATGGTTCTCGAAGATCCTCGAGCGGTGTCAAAGGCGCGCTGTTCTGAATGAAGTCGTGGGCGACGAATTGCGCCAGGTAAGTGTACCCGGCGGGAATGGGACCGTCATCGTCTGCCGCCCAGCCTGGACTCCCGGATCGCATCCGCACGGCAAGCTTGCTCAGCATTTTCCGGGTGTCCTCGTCGCGGCCACATCCCAGGCCTTGATAAGCTGGGATCTCGGAGTGCGGCGTGCTGAATATGCGACAGACGCGTGCTGCTTCCGGTGCCCCCTGACATTTCACGTCGCCGGGAAAAAGCGAGCTTGGCGAGTGACCAACCACCTGTCCGCCCCCTTTGGTGCTCAGCGAGGCAAACTTGGGGGAGAAAGCGTGATTCTATCGTGATTCCCTCACTCACCTTGAATTCCCGGTGAAGAGCACATTCTCCCACGCAGTTCTGTGTTTGGGAGTTCAGGCGCTGCAAGGGAGAAAGCTCGAAATGATCAGCCGATTGCTAGGGAAGTTTCCTATCACGAAGGGCTCGACGACAGGGCTGCGCCCAATTGAATACCTCCGGCGCTACTTGTCAGGCATACGCAGCGCCTCTCGCGCCTATGACCTCTACTGTGAGGTGAAGAGAAGGGGCGTTCGTCACGACCAGGCCAGCATAATCGCGGCCAGCGCGTTTCACGAAGATCGTCCGGCATACGAACCAGCATACTCCACCGAAAGCCAGGGGGCGCCGCGTCAGACAGCGGTTGCACAGATCACAACGCCAACTCCGGCGAGCATTTCGGGTTAACAGCTGGAGGCCGCGTCCAGCTGCCCAGTCAACCATCAAGAATGGAGGCCACGGCCGGAATCGAACCGGCGTACGCGGATTTGCAGTCCGCTGCGTAACCACTCCGCCACGTGGCCATCACCTACCGAGCGCCGGCTTCGGGGCGCTCAGCCGCGCCGCGAAGACATCGCAGGCCAGCGTCCTCTAGCATGACGCCAGCAGTCCTGCAACGAAATCAGCCCGTTGCGTCCAAGCGTCTGCGGCGTTCGCTCTTGACAAGAGATCTGGCGGAGACGACAGGCCTCCGCTAAGTTGCCGCCGCC
>QGVC01000717.1 GCA_003242645.1 Pseudomonadota bacterium | reverse complement strand
CGCAGGCTGAGCGCATCTCGCCGGCGTACCCCTTCGCTTCGGTGGAGGACTTGAGCCCAAGCGACTGCGCAGCCCGAGCGAGGGATCACGCTGGCGACTCTATTGAATGTGATGGCCGGCCTCGGCACCCTACTTGCGCTGAGCCTCCAGGCAAGCACAGTGTGAAGTAGACTGTGAAGTATGTCCGAGAGGTCAGCGTTGTCAAGCATCTTCCAGGGTGAGCCGCCAGAGCGGGTCCTTCTTTCGAGGACTCCTCTCACACGCGTGTTGTGCCAGATCAGCTTTGAGCCTGTCTTGAGCATTCGTTCCCAGGAACGCGTCGCGTCGTTGCAGGACGCTCTCCGATCCGACTACCCGCGCCTACGTACCGAGCAAGGCTCGGTACTGAGCCTGTTGCCTGCGCGGACCTCCTTGCAGGATATTCTGATCTGGAGATTTTCGTCCCCCGCTCATAGTTACCGAATTTCTCTTGCCACGAACTTCTTGACTGTGGAAACCACCCGCTATGAATCTCGCGATGAGTTCCTGAGTAGACTCACGGCGGCGGTCGAGGTGCTAGCCGAGTCGAATGTGGCTCCTTCGGTCGTTACCCGTATCGGAGTTCGGTACATCGATCGGGTGCAAGGCGAAGATGACATTCGGCACGTCGCGCAACTCGTACGCGCAGAAATGCGTGGAATGCTCTCGTTGATGTCCGAAGACGACGCAGAACTGCTAGAAGCGTGGCAGGAAGCACTAGTGAGGCACGCAAACACCAAGGTCCGGGCTCGGACTGGATACTTGCCGGCTCGGGTGACCAGTGACCCTACGGTTCTACCGCCAAGCGATGAACCAAGTTGGGTACTCGACGTAGATGCGTTCGTAGAGGACGATCAGCGTTTCGAACCAGAAGGAATCGTCGAAACCGTATCCTCTTTGGCAGACAAGTGCTATCGGCTATTCCGGTGGACAGTTACACCTGGCTTTCTGCGCTTCTTTGGAGGGGAGATCTGATGACGGATATCAACGCCTTGACAGGCCAGACCGCCGCCACTCTTGTTGAGGACGCGCTTACTCATCAGGACGTCCGGTTGGTGGGCAGGTTGTGGGAAGGCCTAAAGGCAACCAATGATGGAACAGTCGCTCACCCGACCGTATTTGAGGACATCCGCAGTGCTCTTGATTTCGCTCGAGCAATCGCCGACCTCGATGACAAGCGGATTATCGCCGTAGAACTAGGAAATTTCGGGAGCGCTACTTCGTCGAGCAACGCTGTTTGGATTCCTGTTGAGGAGCTCATACCCGACTCGCCCGAGAACAGGCGGGAAGAACCTGTCACTACAGAGCACCGCCCACAGTCTCCAGCTGATGCGATCGCTGAGCTGCGGGAGACGCTAGAGCTTTCCTGGGATGAGTTGGCTGCTCTGTTCGGTGTCTCTCGCCGGACGGTTCATTACTGGGCACGCGGTGCACGCCTGTCTTCTGCTAATCAAGCACGCCTCGAGCACATCTACGGCACTCTCATAGGGCTAACTAGGGACGAAATCATGGCGCCTTCACCCGACGGCCCGTCCTTATTC
>QGVC01000241.1 GCA_003242645.1 Pseudomonadota bacterium | reverse complement strand
TGCGCGCGGCTCCGCCAGCATGCGCCCAAGCTGCCCGCCACCGAGAATGCCGATCGTGCTCCCCGGCGGCAGCGGCTGCCCGCCGACGGCCCCCTCACTCATCTTCCGGTGCCTCGGCCACTGCCGCTGTCTGGCGGGCGCGATGCTCCTCTACCCGGGCCGCCAAGTCAGGATCCTCGAGCGCCAGGATCTGGGCTGCCAGCAATCCAGCATTCTCGGCCCCCGCAGCGCCGATCGCCAGGGTGCCAACCGGAACACCGGCGGGCATCTGCACGATGGAGTAGAGGCTGTCCTGCCCCTTGAGCGCGCGACTCTCTATGGGCACGCCGAGCACCGGCAACGTCGTGAGGGAGGCGACCATTCCGGGCAAATGCGCTGCTCCGCCCGCTCCGGCGATGATCACCTTAAGACCCCGCGCCTTCGCCGACTTCGCGTAAGAGTACAAGCGTTCCGGGGTGCGGTGCGCAGAAACGATCTTTGCCTCGAATGGCACCCCGAGCCGCTCTAGCGCCTCGGCAGCGCGGCGCATGGTCGGCCAGTCGGACTGGCTGCCCATGATGATTCCGACTTTCGGAGCCTCGGCGCTGCTCGCGGTCATCTTCAAATCTTCATGCCGCACAACGGCAATATTCGTGGAAAGACGCGCAATTACCTGCCCCGCAGCTCCTTGGCAAGAGATCGAGCGCGGCTTTGCACCGCAAGCGTCACTACGCGATAATATCCGGCAGGAGCTGGCTCTCGAGCGCGGCTATACGGTCCTTGAGCTGCAGCTTCTTCCTTTTGAGCCGGGTTATGTGGAGCTGGTCGACGTAGGCCTGCGCCTCGAGAGCCGCAATCTCTGCGTCCAGCGCGCGGTGCTCCGCGCGCAGCTTCATCAACAGCTCGCGAATGTCTCTCTCGTCCTGCCACTGCATCGGCGAGCTCTGACGGCCGCAAATGACTCTTTACTGTTCAGCGCACTATCTGCGCGAACGGCGGCGGTGACAAGAGTGTAAAGCGCCCTGTGGAGCACATGAGGCGCTGATGGAATATCGTTCAGCCTACGCCTGTGCTTACGTATTGTCGATACTAATCATCGAGTTGTTAGACAATTAACCCCATTTCTGGCAAGCTTGATCCGTCGAGAACCCGATCGGAGGGCAAGATGTCGGGGTCCCCACATCTGGCTGAACTCGAAGAGAAGCACCGGTTGCTTGAGCAGATGATCGAGGAAGAGCTGGCGAGACCGGCCGTGGATTCCATCAAGCTCAACAGCTTGAAGCTTCAGAAGCTCCGGGTGAAGGACCAAATCGCCCGCCTGGCTAAGAATAAGCGCTGAGGAGCCGGTTTCCGGAAAAACGGACCGGGCCTACTGCCGGAGCGGCACAGAGGCCGAGCATTTCGGCCAAGGACTTTTTCAAGGCGGAGGACCGAAGCGTCTTCCAAGGAGGTGTGTTACGCGGCTATCGCTCCGCAGCCTTGCGCACCGCAACAGCAAGAAGGCCCAGGCGCTGCCCCCGGAACAATTCGGTCTGAGTTTCTAATCTATACGGGACGTCTATCTGCCTCGGTGGCTGGCGCCTCTGATTTCGGACGGTGGGTCGCGATCGTCCCAAGCACGATCAGGCCTGCACCCGCCAGCGTCGTGAGACCTGGAAGCTCGGCGAAGAACAGGTAGCCGAAGACCACACCCCAAGCGAGAGTAATGTAATGGATCGGAGCCAACCGGGCCGCTTCTGCGCGCGAAAACGCCGAAGCCAGCAGAAGATGTCCGGCCACTCCAAGGAACCCCACGAGAATGAAAATCGCGAGATCGCGAGCGTTCATGGCCGTCCAGGCCAATGCCGCAGCGGGCGCAAGCATGAGTGCAGGTCCCACATTTTGAAACCATACGATGATGAGAAACGAATCCCGTTGAGCACGCGCCCTAAGCAGCACCAGCGTCAAAGCGTAAGTAATTGCTGAGATGACACACGCGATGGCTCCGTAGACGGCGCCATAACTGTAAGTTCCCGAGCCGACCCGGCCGCCGGCTATCAGCACGAGACCGGCGAAACCGGCCATCAGCGCCGTCACAATTCGCGCATCGATCCGCTCGCCGAGGAAAAGTGCTCCGAACAGAGCCGTGAACATCGGCGACAGGAACGCCAGCGCGACCGCGTCTGCGAGTGGAAGCTGGCTCAAGGCATAGAAGAACGAGGTTGCCGTAATGACGGCAAGCACGGAGCGGGTGGTGTTGAAGACGATCGTCTCCCGGCTTGGCAAACCGGGTCGGAAACAGACCAGCAGCAGACTCGCCCAGGCAAATCCGAACCCAAATCTCAGGAATGCGATTTGAAAAGTCGAATAACGGACGGTCATCGTTTTGACGATGGCGTCCATGAGCGCCAACAGACCATCCGCGGCAATGGCCAGGAGCACGGCGTGCAGCATTCCTCCCTCGCGTGTGCGGGCGACTGACAATGCAGCGCTTCTCTATTGATGGTCTATGCGGCGAGCTAACGCTGAAATTGATGTCACGTGCCGACGACCAACGGCGATGTGAGCCTGCGGAGCGCCGCGATGACGCTCAACGGGGTAATCACCCCGGTTCGCGGATTCTCAGCCGACGGGATGTTCTCGATCGTCATCGTGAGCTGGGACGAGTCCGACCTCACGATGATCGTGTGGGTGTTGTGTGTGACCGTTGGGTCTGCCCAAACCTCGACGTCGGTTCGGTCAGGGCCGATGCCGGCAAGGGAAAGCGCCACGGACACATTGAGGTTGGCAGGAAAGCCTTTCGCCGCTTCACGGGCTGTTCCCGAGAACACTTTCAGCGGTTCCTTCAGTCCCTCCACCGAAATCCCTTTTTCGACGAGCAAAGGCGCACCAGCCAGGCCGGCTGGCGGTTTGCGTGTGATGAGACGCACCGAATGGACATTCCCCTCGGCAACCGCGCGCACGGCATCGAGCCCTAGTATCGCGCCGCTCGGAACAACGATCCGCGCCCCCGTTTCCCGCGCCAGATCGACAAGATGCATATGGTTCAGCAATGCGCCCACGGAGAGCGGCATGAAAATTCGGCCGAGGCGGATCGGCCCTTCGGCAGCCGCCAGAAAATGTGCGGCAGGAACACACTCCACGACCACATCGGCTTCCTCGGCCAGCTGCTCCAACGGGAGGAGTTTCGGCGGTTTTCGTAAGCTCGCGATTGCCCGCTGCGCCTTTGCTTGATCCCGTGCTGATACTGCTGTCAGCACCATCTTCTCGATGTCTCCGGCATCGATCCGACGCGCCACCTGCAGCCCGATTGCGCCCAGGCCCGCGATAGCAACTCTGATTTCTCCCATGCCCACCGCCCTCCTCTCCAGCACCAACGGCTTGCCTTGGCGCGTCATCTAATGTGTTATTACCCAGAACACAGAAACAAACAAATCAGGGAGGAATGCCGTGAAGATAAAATGGGCTCGGTCGTTTTTTGCTCTTCTCGGCCTTACGCTTGTCACGCCGGCCCTTGCCGATTTTCCTGAGCGCCCGATCAAGATGATCGTCCCGTGGGCTGCGGGCGGCGATACGGACAACATTTTCCGACCTTTTGTCCCTCATCTCCAAAAGCATATCGGCCAGACGGTCGTCATCGCAAACATCGGTGGGGCTTCTGGAACTGTGGGAGCTCGGGAAGCGCGCAACTCACCGCCAGATGGGTATACGCTCTTTGCTGTCCATGATTACATCCACCTGACCTATTACGCCGGCATGGCCGATGTGAGTTATAAAGATTTCGAGCCTATCTGCCGGATTGCGGCCACGCCATCGGTGCTGACGGCCAGCGCAAAGACGCCGTGGAAAACCTTCAAGGAATTCGTCGAGGATGCAAAGAAGCGCCCCGGAGAGATAACCGTCGGCGCGACGCTCGGATCAACCAGTCACCTGTTCCCGGCGACCATCGAAAAAGCTGCCGGGATCAAATTGAAATACGTCTCCTATGACGGCCTCGCCCCGCGGATGAACGCCATTCTGGGCGGTCACGTCGATCTCACGGACTCCAATCTGACCCAGAAGGGTAAGGTCGAGGCAGGAGAGCTCAAATTCCTCGCCGTTGCGACCGAGGAGCGGTTGCCAGAAATTCCTGATGTCCCAACGCTGAAGGAAAATGGCCTCGACATCGTTTATGAAGTCGTCCGTGGTCTGCTGGTGCCGAAAGGTACACCCGCGGATGTGCGCGCAAAGCTCGACGAAGCCTGCGCCAAGGCGACTGCTGAGCCGGAATACGCCGAAGCGTTGAGATTGCAGGGTACACGTGTGGCGTACCTCAATGCGAAAGACTACGGCGAGTTTCTCGACAAGCTCGACGCGGACAACAAGGCCATCATGACGGAGCTCGGGCTCGCAAAGAAATGAGAGTTGGCCGCGACGGCGTCATCGGCCTAATTGTGACGGCGCTCAGCCTTGGCCTGCTGGTGCAGTCTCTCAGCCTTCCGCAGCTGCCGCTGACACCAATAGGCCCGGGCTTTTATCCCCGCATTGTTCTTGGCCTGCTCGCGTTGGCCGGAGTGGTGCTGTTCATTCAGGACGTCATGGCCAATCGCGCCGAAAGTTCTACCGACGGCGAGGTGCAATCACCGCCGGGCTTTTGGCGCGTGCCTCTGCTCT
This sequence comes from Pseudomonadota bacterium, assembly GCA_003242645.1. The sequence goes on along the minus strand of QGVC01000241.1, from coordinate 840 downwards.
TTGGGATCGTCGCCGCCTACATCTTTTTGCTTCCGATCCTCGGCTACCGGCTTGCCACGATCCTCTTTGTCTTGGCTCTGATGCCCGCCATCGAATGGCCGACCACCATCCGAGCTTGGGCCACGGTGATTGCGATTTCCGTCGCAACATCGCTCGTCAGTCATTTGGCCTTCGAGCGATATCTTCTCGTGCTACTACCGCGGGGCAGTCTGACGGGCTGGTAGGATGCTCGAGCTTCTCGGCAACGCGCTGCTGACCATAATGCAGTGGAAGTACCTGCTTCCACTGTTCCTGGGAACGTTGATGGGAGTGATCGGCGGAGCAATCCCGGGCGTCACCATCACACTCACAATCATCATCCTCCTGCCGTTCACGTTCGGTCTCGACCCGCTGCAGGGACTCGCCGCCATGACGGGTGTGTACGTCGGTGGGTCAGCTGGTGGCCTCATCACCGCATCGCTCCTGGGCATTCCCGGCACGCCGTCAGCCATCGCAACGACATTTGATGGCTTCCCAATGGCTCGTGCTGGTGAGCCGGGCCGGGCCGTCTGGCTGGGCATTTGGGCGTCCTGCTTCGGCGGATTGATCGGTGGGCTGTTTCTCGTGCTGGTGACCGGTCCGCTTGCCGCAATCGCCTTGCAGTTTGGTCCGTGGGAATACTTTTCTCTGTTCATCCTGGCTTTGGCGATGGTCGCCGGCCTTGCAGAAGGCTCAATGACCAAGGGCCTGATTTCCGCAGGGATCGGCCTCCTCATCGCGATGTTTGGGAATGATCCGGTCGGCGGAATCCCACGCTTCACCTTCGGATCAGATTTCCTGAGCGGCGGATTTCCCTTCCTG
>QGVC01000716.1 GCA_003242645.1 Pseudomonadota bacterium | reverse complement strand
GTAGCACCCGGATTGATGTTTGGGTGACGCAGGAGGAACGCGAGGGGATCGGCGAAAGAGCGGCACAGGCCAATCTTTCCGCGTCCGCCTATTTGCGGACCATGGGCCTTACGTATCCAGTGCCTAAGATGATTAATCGAGACACCCTGGACGAGTTCGTGCGGCTAAGCCGCGAACTCAACGAGGTGGGCGGGCTACTGAAAGCGTGGCTAGACGAAAAGCCAGGGCAAGCCAATGTAGACGTGCCTTCACTTATGCGGAGCTTGAACCGCATCAAAAGCGAGATGAAAAATATTGCGCCACAGCTGCTTAACGAGCGCGAGTCTGTTTGACCTCGGGGCAATGCATGAAACTCATGCCGAGTGCCCGCGCGATCTTAGCCGCCGTCGCTGCGTCGGCAGGAGGATCGACAGTGAGCGCCCCTATGAGTTCTCGACGAGACATGCCGGCATCGTTTGCAAGTTGGGTTAGCATACGGGCACGGGCGACCACGCCAAGCGCACGGGTGACATAGGCGGGGTCGTCGTCGCTATCCTCCATGACGTCTTCAAGGAACGCCGCGATCGCTTCCTCGGTTTCGAGATAGTGATCGGCATCGTAGGGTGCAAAATTGGCGTTGCTCACGGCGTATGCACCGAAATGTTCGCAAGTTGTACGGTTCCAATCGACGTTCTCACACTACGTTCTGAATCATGTTGAGAAGCTCGATTTTTGACTGGACCTCAGCATAGAGGTCCGCCTCAGTTTCGCCTGCATCAATTTCTACGATGAGCGCAAAGCGGGCTACCAGGTTCTGCGGATCAGCAACTAACTTTGTTTTCCACCAGCCTGTAACTGGGTGCACGGCGAGCAAGTTGCGCCGTGCAAGATCGGATGCTGCACATTCCAGTTCATCGATATGCAATGATCCAACATCACGGCGGTTCCGGCCGAAGATCCAGTTGTCATCTTCTTCGACGATTGGACCAATAGGCTTCTGGGCCGCCTTGCTGATGCGCGCCAGGAATGCGGCTTCGCCCTCGTTGGGCCGGTTCAGCTTGAAACGCAGGTTGTGGGAAGCATATCCGAATTTGGAACCGCGCGCCGGTTCTGACGGATTCGGTTCGATGAAGGTGCTGAGGGCTACGCGCAGCCGCACCGGGGCGGCGCCCAACTTCCGGAGCTCCTCGACCGGCCAGGGCAGTTTGAACACTTTCATTTCGTTGTGAACGTGCTGGGCAGACGACCTGCCCGCCTTTCGGTAGGGCTTGATCGTATCCTGCACGATGAGAGTCAGTGCGTTGGATGCGCTGCGGCGCGCGCGATCGAGATCGGGCACGCCATACCCATAGCGCTTGAACAAGATCGCGTAGTCGCCTTTCGCTGGATTGGCCGGGAGGTGGCTTCTCATCTGATCCGTCCAGCGCGCAGACGAGACAAAGAGGGCGCGGATGGTTTCGGGCCAAAGGTGGGGGTAGTCTGACCAGAGTTCGGTTACTGCGCGCGCTGCAAGTGCGGTTGCGGCGCTGGTATCGCAAGTGGATGTGAAGGCCCGTCGTGGATACTGATGGTCGGTAGTGAGA
>QGVC01000715.1 GCA_003242645.1 Pseudomonadota bacterium | reverse complement strand
CTCGCCCCGGCGACGCGTGGGACGAATCGCCATGGGCTACCGGGGTTATGGCCTGCCGATCGGCGAGATTATCTCGGAGGGCAACGTTGGCCTGATGCAGGCAGTCAAGCGGTTCGACCCTGATCGAGGCTTCCGTCTGGCCACCTACGCGATGTGGTGGATCCGCGCCGCTATCCAGGAGTACATCCTTCGCTCCTGGAGCTTGGTGAAGATGGGCACCACAGCCGCCCAGAAGAAACTCTTCTTCAACCTGCGGCGCGCGAAGGGCCAGCTCCAGGCTTTGGAAGAGGGCGACTTGCGGCCCGATCAGGTGAAGGCGATTGCCAAGCGGCTCGGCGTACCGGAGGAGGACGTCATCTCCATGAACCGCCGCCTGGCCGGTGATGCTTCGCTGAACGCCCCCATCCGTGCGGAGCTCGACTCCGGCGAGTGGCAGGACTGGCTGGTGGATGAGTCTCCGGACCAGGAGGAGGAACTCATCGAGCGGGATGAGATGGATCATCGGCGCGCCTTCCTCGAGTCGGCCCTGGAGACGCTGAACGAGCGCGAGCGCCGCATCTTCGAAGCCCGTCGCCTGTCGGACGAGCCCATGACGCTCGAGGATCTGTCGGCGGAGTTTGGCGTGTCGCGCGAGCGAATTCGTCAGATCGAGGTGCGCGCTTTCGAGAAGGTGCAGAAGGCGGTGCAGCAGGCCGCTAAGTCAAGCGAAGCAAGCGCTGCTGCCGCTGCCGCGGGAGCTACTGGCACAGCAGGTGCGTCGGCCTAAGTTCGGCACTACGGAAGAGTGCCGTCGACTAGCTCCTCCGTAGGTAAGCTTCAAGACGTGATCGAGACCGGCCGCTGATGCGGCCGGTTTTGTTTGAGCAGGTTTTTGCACAGGCTTAGGCACGAATCGCTTACAATTCATCCGTGAGGTCTTCGACCTCGCCGCGGTCCGGCAAGTTGGGCGGACCGCGGAGGAAGGTGCGCGTCAGAGCTCAAGGCACTCGCTTGCGGCCTGAACGTCACAACAACAACCGGCACCTTCTGGACCGCCGGCTGGCGCGAGGCGGAGAAGGACGGGACCGCCGCTCGCAGCGCCAGTCACACCCCTCAGCGCGAACCATCGCGCTCCTGTCCTTTACCGCTGCCTCTTCACGACAAGAAGCTGGTGAGGGATCCCTGGCGGACGCACATGCACTGCGTTCGTGGCGGGCGGCTTCGACGGCGTGCGGATGCAGCACAATAAGACGATGGAGCAACCCATGTCGAAGCACCTTCATCCAAGGTCCGTTCCCAAGTCGGGGGGTTCGGGGTTTCGTCGTCGCGGGCACTGGCCGAGTGAGTTGGAGGCCGGTAGCTCAGCCCGGCGAGCGGATGAGTGGTGTCGTGTGCTTCTGTGGCGACTTAAACCGTTTCACCCACCAAGTATTATCTAGCTCCAAGACCGCCGGGCTGGCTTGTGCGCGGTAGGTACGGACGTGATCGGAGTTTCAGAATGCTCAGTCAGATGAGCGCCTTGCCTTGACCCCGGCCAGATGAATGAAGGCCGACCCAAGCTAGCTCGGGCCGGCCTTCTGCGC
>QGVC01000240.1 GCA_003242645.1 Pseudomonadota bacterium | reverse complement strand
CCGATCGAACCATGCGCGGATGACGCGCTGGAGGTCTATGCCCGCAGCTACCGGCAAGCGGCAGAATAGAGAACACTCGGGGGCGGCCAATCGAACGGGGACGGGATCGAGAACTGGTCAAGAGTCTGCGCTCGATTCCGTCTTCCCGACATTCACGGCAATAACAGGAATGCTGCTGCGGCAACCATCGTCGGTCCGAACGCCGCAAGGAAGAGATAGAGTGGATTGATTGCGCCGTCGTCGAAGCTTCCCTTGAGAATGGCGAAACCGGCGGGGTTCGGAGCATTGGCGATGACGGTGAGACCGCCGCCCGTTACAGCTCCCGCCACCAGTGCGTATTTGAACTCGTCGGAAACACCTTCCACGAGTGACCCGAGATAGGTCAGGGCCGCATTATCGGTGATGGCGGTGAGCGCCGTGGCGCCCCAGTAGAGCACGGTCGACGACATACCTGAGAGGGCCGGTTGCAACCACCATTTCTGCATGCCGCCGAGCACGACCAGGCCAGCGAGGAAGAAGGCAACCATCAGCCCTTCCCGGAGCAGCAGTCGGGACTGATATTGCTTGTAGGCCTCCGTGAAGCCGAGGAAGAACAGGAAGAAGGCCGAGAACACGATCGGGTGGTGGTTGAAGACGACCACGCCAGTGAGAAACATCAGGTGTACGGCGATGACCCAAACAGGAACGTCGAGCCGCGCCAATGCGGGGGAAACTCCCGGTAGTTCTCTAAGATAGGCTCGGAACAGAACGGTAATGGCAGCGGCATTGATGAAAACGGCGATGGCGGCCTTCCAGCCGAAGTTCTTCAGCATGAAGGCGAGATCCCAACCCCATGTGCCGGCAACCATCAACACAGGTGGGGCTGCAAATGGAGTGAGCACGCCGCCAATGGATACGTTGACAAACAGCACACCGAGGGTAGCGTACTTGAAGGCGTTAGGCGCATTCTTATGAACAAAGCGCTCCCGAAGCAGGAGGGCTGTCAGCGTCATAGCCGCTGGCTCAGTGATGAACGAGCCGAGCAGTGGGCCCACGGACAGAAGCGTAACGTAGTACGCCATAGACGCCGGCAACGGCAGAATGCGCGAGACCCAAACGAGAAGCGCACCCGCGAAATCGATGATCGGCCGGCTCGCGGCAACCACCATGATGACGAATACGAAAGCCGGCTCGGTGAAGTTGCGGCTCTCCAGGTAGTGCATCGATGGTTCGGTGCCGAGCTGGATGGCCATGGCCAGCAGCAGCACCATGGCCCAGAAGCCGAACACCGCTTCCACCTCGCCCAACAGGTGCCACAACCCCGCGTGGGCCGGTTGCAAGTGTGCCAGGCGCTCGAAGTAGGCCGCAGAGAACGTGTGGAGGACGGCCAGCGCGAAAATGACGGCTGCCATGATCTCGACGGAGTGAGGAAAGATTACTTCGGCCATGCGTCGTCCTGGTCTGTCGTTCTTTGCGGCTTCGCCCTGAGCTGCGGAGGCAATCGATGGTGGGATGCCAAACGTGCAATAAGGCAGTGGTGAGTTCAATGCAAATCGCGAGCTGCTGCTGCAGCTTCTAGGGCAAACGCCATTGATGCAGATGCAAAATCTGCGTCAGCCCAAGCGAACAAGCGACCCTACGTCGCAATTCGATCCCAACGGCGACATCTCAGCCCAGAACTCGCGGCGAGTTCATTCGGCCTTGTGAAACGCGTGCCAGGTCCCGTCGGCACCAATAGCGAGGCGCCACCACTGCCAGCGCTTGGCTTCGCGCATGGCCTTCACTTGGGCTGGGCTGACGAGCCTGTAGAGCGCCACCTCTTGTTGGGGGGTGAGCTTTGTCAGGTCCGCTTCGGCCAGGGCCGGCCAGACGTAAACCAGATTGTTCTCGACGTCATTGCCGATGGGGAGGGCGACGTAGCCACAGTCCAGGATCTCGCCCAGCACAGCCAGGATTTCTCTACCTTCACCATCGCCCGAGATGCGCTTCCAGTAGGAAATCAGATCATCGACGTCCTCCTCCCCGACATGTGGCCTGAGCTCGTTCCACTCGACAGCTACTCTGAGCTCCTCTATGTCGCCGCTGTGAACGGCAGCCAGAATCGCATCCCGCATCTCCTGGACGGGTGCGGGAAGGGGAGGTGGCGCAATTCCGTCAGCCGTGCAACCCGTCGTATGCGTCTGATGGATTTCCTGTTGCGCCATGAGGACGCTAACCGGCGCTAACCATTGGACAAGACACGTCAGCGAAATTACCAATAGACATCCGCGAATTAGCGGGGTCGGGGCGCGTAACCAACTCATGAGGGAGGACTCCATTGCAGCTGCAGCGCAGGTGCATGCGCAAGCTTCTCAGCTTGAGGACGCCATCCGTCAATGCCGTGCGCCGGCAGGCGTTGCCTCACGGGTGTGGTGATTTCGCGAGGAGCACTGCCGGATTGGGCGCCCTTCCGTTTGAATGATGCACCTTTTTCCCAATCCGCTGATTATCCCTATCGGTCTCATCGTTGGAGTGCTCGTTTCCGCGCCGGTGGGTCCGGTGAACGTCCTGTGCATCCAGCGCGCGATTGAACGCGGTTTTTGGGGCGGTGTGGCGGCGGGCGCTGGAGCCGTTCTGGGCGACGGACTGATTGCCCTTTGCGCGGCCTTGGGTGTCGGGGCCATTTCCGGAGCGATCGAGGACTATCGCAACGCGATCCAGTTCATCGGCGGGCTGGCGCTCGTCGGGTTCGGAATAAAGCTCTACGTGTCGTTGCCGCGCATTATCACTGGAAGTGAAGCGGAGAAGCCGGCATCGATCATCGAGTTCCTTTGGGATACGCCGAAAACCTTCTTTCTGACGATCACCAATCCTGGAGCTGTCCTTGGCCTGTTTGCCATTTTCGGCGGCGTCTCGAGCTTCGTCGAGGTGCAGTCGACCGTAGATGCGATCACTATGGTCGCTGCTATCATCGCCGGCAGCTTCGCCTGGTGGGTCCTGCTTTCCTCGCTGATCGGCCGGATACGGCATCGCTTCGCCTTCGGCCGAATCAACCAGATCAACCGGATCGCGGGCGTCTTGCTATTCGGATTTGGCGCCATTCTCATCGGCGAGCTGGTGCTCCAGTTCGCCGGTCTGCCATGACACCGAAATCTGCCCGGAGCAGCGGCTACTGCGTCGTGCCGTAGATCGTGAACTCGCCTTGGCGCACGCGCTTATCGAGGCTGCGCGTCATGTTGGCAACGGCCTCCTCGCCAAAGGCTGAAACGAGGTCCGTCAGGGCCGTATAGAGCGCCGCGTAGGCCATCAACTCGGAGGGGATGCCCTGCTCAGCACCCTCGTCCCAAGCTTCCAGAATGAGGCTCAGCGCCTTGAAGCTGTCGCTCTGGTCTTCTGCTTCGGAGACCGCTTGCATATTGCTCGTCCTTTGCACTTGTGTGTGCATTCCCACAACGCAAGCCCTAGCACATCGCTCGGCTCGAGTGGCTGCAACAACGATTAAGAGTAAATCTCGGGAAAGCTGGGGAGTTGCCGTCAGGGCACATTACGCACCAGCTCGGTCGCAAGGTCGGTCGCTTCGGAAAGGAAGCGCTTGACTGCCGTCTCGGCTGAAGGTGTGCAGGTCCGGTACGTGCGGCTGTAACCCAAGTACCCCTTGTTGAAGCTGCGCGTCAGTTGCGCCCGCCGTAGCGCCGTCGTGCCTTCGGCCTCGATGAGCTCCCGCATGCGGTCGCGCCAGAGCTGGCCTTCGTCGGCACCGCAGAGCTCGCGCAGGTAGTGCACGGCGCCGAGGATCTCCGAGAGGCGCATCAGCTTGTCGTCATACGGCTTGCTGTCCTGGGCGTGCGCAATTCCCGCTGCGGAATACAAGATCACCAGCGCAACCAGAAGGCCAGGTAGTGCCAACGCGAAGCAAGCTCTAATTGGTGGCCTTCCCATTTGGCGTATTCCTCGGTGGGACAGGGTGGTCATGATCGTGCAGATGCGCGGTGGGTAGTTAAGCGCATTATCTTTCGCTTCAACCTCAGCCAGAGCTGCCGCGAACGCGAAATCTCGAACTCCTGCAGCTCGTAGTCGAACAAAGGCATATTTCGGCTCAGTGCCCGCTCCAAGGCAGCCACGAATCTGCCGCGCAATTCCGCATCGAGCTCGATCGCCGGCAAATGAGGCAGGTCGCCGAAACGCCGCCGATACTTCTCGATGATGAGGCGCGTCGATTCCTCAAGCTGCTCCATACTGATAACAGCACCCGGCCCGCATTCGTCACTACCGACCGCCGCATCTGGTGAATGCTCAACGTCAGAATAAAGAAAAATGGAACGAAAATGCGGGCGGAGGCCCGATTGATGCGCTTCCAGACTGAGGGTCAGAGATTAAGGACTTGCATCCGTGTCCGCCTTCACGAGGCCGGAGAATGAGGTCAGTGCGCCGGGCACCAGCTCAGCGGCTAACAAACGGTCTGGATCGACCGGTCCCGGCAGGCGGATTTGACCAGGCGGGATACGGAAGAACCCGAAACGGCCATAGTAGGGGAGATCACCGACAAGCACGACGAGCCGAATGCCTTCGGCTTTCGCTGCCTCCAGGGATTCCGCAATCAGCCGCCTACCGACGCCCTTTCCAGCCAGGAATGGCTCGACTGCCAGCGGACCGAGCAGCAACGCTCCCGGCTGAGCACCGATTCGGACAGCGGTATAGCGGATCGCCGCAACAAGACGCTCTCCCTGAAGGGCCTTCCGGCAGAACGGGCTGATGAGCTGCACACCCTCGCGAATGCGATAGGCGGTCCGCGCGAAGCGCCCTGGGCCAAACACGCGCGCATGCAGGGCTGAAATTTGCGGCAGATCCTCCGGCAGGACATGCCGAACCGAGATATCCGGGATCATTGTCGATTAGCTCTGAACTCAAGTTGGCGATCAAGACGCCTGCGGCAGGCGTCGGTTAGGCGCAAATCGGTGTCAGTTGCGCCCTCGTCGCAGAGCTTCGATCGACAATGTCATCCGGTTCGACATGAGCGATGCTGTAGCAACAGATCGGGGCTTGGTCCAGAGGTCACATTGAGGAGGCGCCTCTACCACCATTCCGCCCGAGGGGCACCATCCAGGAGCTCCGCCAATCGCCTCCGCACGGGCTGGCTGACATCCTCAGGTAGCGCGCCGGGATGAAAGAAGCCCTGTTCGGCGATCTCGCGATTGGGCTTGGGCACCTCCGGCTGCGTCCATTGCCGGACGGCGAACAACGCAATGTGATCGGAGGGGAACACCCGGAAGTTGGCGTAAACGCCGATCAGCTCCGGCGTCGCGGAAAGGACGATGCCGGCTTCCTCGCGCAGCTCCCGCTTCAAGGCCTCCAGAACCGTCTCGTTCTTCTCGACGCCACCCCCCGGGAAATGCCAGCCCGGCCGATAGGTGTGGCGAATGAGGAGAACTCGGCCGTCCTCCGTCAGCACGATCCCTTGCACACCCATGGTGAGGCTGCGGGTGACGCGCCAGTACCGCTGCATTAAGGTACGG
>QGVC01000012.1 GCA_003242645.1 Pseudomonadota bacterium | reverse complement strand
GGCGTGGAGCAGACCCGAACCTCTGCGCCGAACGGTCGTTCTTGAGGGAGTTCACACCATGGCTGCGCGCTTGCTCGGGTCATCCGGCTTTGTCTCAGCTCCCCGCACCCTTTTCGCCCTTGCCACTGCGCTCCTCGTCGGGCTCGGTGCAACAAATCCCACGTCAGCGTTCGCAATGAAAATACAAACAGTGAAGAGCCCCGGCGGTATCGAGGCATGGCTGGTCGAAGAGCACTCGGTTCCGCTTATCGCGATGCGTTTCGCGTTCGAAGGCGGCAATTCGCAGGACCCGCCCGGAAAGGAAGGGGTCGCAAATTTCCTGACGGCCATGCTGGACGAGGGGGCCGGCGAGCTCACAGCCATTGAGTTCCAGGAGCGCATGGAAGAGATCGCCATGCGCATGGGCTTCGAAGACAGCCGCGACTCCTTCTACGGCAGCTTCGAGACGTTGACGGAGAACCTGGACGAAGCCGTCGAGCTGCTACGGCTCGCCATCAATAAGCCGCGGTTCGACCCCGATGCGATGGAGCGTATCCGCGGGCAGCTGCTCACCAGCCTCGCGTTCGCCGCCAAGGATCCTGACCGCGTTGCTGCGCGGGAATGGTTCGCTGCGGCCTTCCCGAATCACCCTTATGGCCGGCCGGCAGCGGGAACGGAGGAAAGCCTTGCCGCGATCACCCGTGAAGACCTGGAAGCGTACCGCAAGCGGGTGTTCGCGAAGGATACGCTGAAAATCGCCGTTGTAGGCGATATCGACGCGCAAACACTCGGCAAGGTGCTCGACCGGGTATTCGGTGAGTTACCTGAAAAGGCCGACCTTGTACCGATTCCGTTCGTCGAGCCGAAAAAGGGCGGGGATTTGCAAATCATCGAGATGCCCGTGCCGCAGTCGGTCGCCACATTCGGGCTTGCCGGTATTCCGCGCAAGGACCCGGATTTCATTCCTGCCTTCGTCATGAACCACATTCTGGGTGGCGGCGGCTTCTCCTCGCGGTTGATGGAAGAGGTGCGCGAGAAGCGCGGGCTGGCCTATTCGGTCTACAGCTATCTACAGCCCTATCAGCATACGGCCATCTTCGCCGGAGGGGTCGCGACGAAGAATGAGGAGATTGGCCAATCGCTCGAGGTGATCCGTGCGGAGCTGCAGCGCATGGCGACCGAAGGCCCAACGCCGGAGGAGCTCGAGAATGCCAAGAGCTATCTCATCGGCTCCTACCCGCTGAGGTTCGACACCAACGCCAAGATCGCCAACCAGCTTCTAGGCATCATGCAGGACGGGCTCGGCCAGGACTACATCGAGAAGCGCAATTCGCTGATCGAGGCGGTCACGCTGGAGGACGTCAAACGGGCTGCCAAGCGCATTCTGGAGACGGACAACCTCATCATGACCGTCGTGGGTCAGCCGAAGAACCTCAAAGTGCGGTCCTGAGTTCGTGTGTTGTCTGCTGTGTCCCGAGCTTGGCACTTGCAAGGGACTCAGGTCTAACACTACGCGATTGCTGACCAGGGAGAAGGAGACCTCGCGGCATGGTGGAGTCGTCAGGCGCCGGATCTTCCGCAGCCACCCTTCCTTATCGGCAGAATATCGAAGGCGTTCTTGAGGGAGCTATCGGAAGCCACGGACTCTCCGAGAGCGCGCTGCGGGGCTGGCTCGACAGGCTTGGACCAGCGCTCGACGACCTTCGGAAGGATTGGGAGACGGGGAGACTCGCGATCCTCCGCGTTCCTGAGGAGACATCCGACATCCCGCCGGCTGAGGCCGCAATGGCCAGGCTCATGGAAGGCGCGAGCACAATCGTTTTCTTCGGCACGGGAGGTTCGAGTCTTGGTGGCCAGACGCTCGCGCAGCTTGCCGGCTGGTATATTCCGGGGGCTGCCGACGAAGCCCAGAAAGACCGGCCGCGGACGCGGTTCTACGATAACCTGGACGCGGATACGCTGAAGCGGTCGCTGGCGAGCCTCGACTTACCTTCCAGCCGGTTCGTGGTCACTTCGAAGTCAGGGAACACGCCAGAGACGCTGGTGCAGGCGATCGCAGCCCTGGACGCCGTGAAGGCCGCTGGTCTCGGCAGCGAGATCCCCCGCATGTTCCTGGGGCTGACCGAGCCCGCCAAACCTGGGCGCAAGAATGGCCTGCGGGAGCTGTTCGAGGCCCACGGCATTCCCTTACTCGACCATCACACAGAGATTGGCGGCCGCTACTCCGTCTTGACGAACGTCGGACTCCTGCCAGCCATTGCGCGCGGACTTGATGTGCGGGCGCTCAGGGCCGGCGCGGCCGAGGTCGTCTCCGCCCTGCGGGCTGCTGTCAGACCTGCCGACTTCCCGCCCGCCGTCGGAGCGGCGATGAACATCGCGCTCGCCAAGGAGAAAAGCATTCGCATCAGCGTCATGATGCCTTATGCCGACCGGCTCGGCCGCTTCGCCCATTGGTATGTTCAGCTGTGGGCTGAGAGCTTGGGCAAGAATGGCGAGGGCACGACGCCAATCGCGTGTCTCGGGCCGGTGGATCAACACAGTCAGCTTCAGCTTTTCATGGATGGCCCACGGGAGCATGTGATCACCGTGGTGCGGCAGGCGACGGCAGGGACCGGCCCTCGGATCGATCCGGAGCTCGCAAAGTTGGCAGGCCTCGATGAGATGGCAGGCCGCCACGCGGGTGATCTTGTGGCCGCACAGACTCATGGTGTTCCCGCTGCGTTGACCCGCGCCGGAAGGCCCGTGCGGTTCATCGATGTCGACCGCCTAAATGAGCGTTCGCTGGGCGCTCTCCTCATGCACTTCATGCTGGAAACGATTTTGGCCGGACGTCTGCTGGGCGTCGATCCGTTCGACCAGCCAGCGGTCGAGCTCGGCAAGGTCCTGTCGCGCGAGCGGCTAAAGCAGGCCACCTGAGTCGGCGCAGTCCGCGGGGAGGGGAGCCGTGGCTATCCGGCAGCTCTCACCAGAGCTCATCAACCGCATCGCCGCGGGAGAGGTCATCGAGCGGCCGGCGAGCGTGGTCAAAGAGCTGGTCGAGAATGCCATCGACGCCGGCGCGCGCGAGATCGAGGTGGTGACCTCGGGCGGTGGCGTATCGCTCATTCGCGTCACCGACGACGGCGTTGGCATGGACCCGGACGACCTCGTGCTCTCCGTCGAGCGGCACGCGACCTCCAAGCTCAACGGCGACGATCTCCTCGACATTCGGACCCTCGGCTTCCGCGGCGAGGCGCTGCCATCGATCGGCTCGGTGGCTGAGCTGACGATTGTCTCGCGGACGCGCGGCGCGAGCGAGGCTTATGCCTTGACTGTCGAGCGCGGTTGGAAGGGGCCGCTGATGCCGGCTGCCGGCAATCCGGGCACACGGGTCGAGGTGCGCAATCTTTTTTCAGCGACTCCGGCCCGGCTCAAATTTCTCAAATCGGAGCGCGCCGAGAACCTGGCTATTGGCGACGTGGTGAAGCGGCTCGCCATGGCGCACCCGGAGATCGGCTTCGTGCTGGTGACGGGCGAACGCACGCCACTGCGCTTGCCAGCGACGACCAGGGACTCGCAGGGCTTCCTGCAGCGGCTGGGTCAGGTGATGGGCCGCACCTTCGTGGACGACGCGCTCGAGATTGCCGGAGAGAAGGAGGGAATACGCGTTTTCGGCTTCGCCGGTTTGCCGACGCTGCATCGTCCGGATGCGAGCCAGCAATTTCTGTTCGTGAACGGACGGCCAGTGCGGGACAGGTTGCTCGTGAGCGCCGTCCGTGCGGCCTATTCCGATCTCGTTCCGCGCGGCCGCCAGCCGGTACTCGCCATCTTCGTCGAGCTCAATCCCCGAGAAGTGGACGTGAACGTGCATCCCACCAAGGCCGAGGTGCGCTTTCGCAATCCCGCGGCTGTTCGCTCACTGCTCATCGGGGCCTTAGGTCACGCCTTGAAGCAGGCCGGGCATCGGGCGTCCACCACCGGCGCTTCGGCGGTGCTGGAAATTGCAGAGCGCAACAGCCGCTTCGCAGCCGCGTCAACCGTTGCGTTCCGACAGGGAACTACGGCTGGGCACAATTTTGATCGTCAGAGAACAGCCGGATTCGCTGAAGCCTATCAGGCGCCACTCGCCGGCATCGACGAACCGAGCGCCGCTGTTGTTGGGGATGCGCTTGATCAAACGTCCGACCTGCTCGACCGCCCGCTTGGGGCGGCGCGTTGCCAGATCCACGAGACCTACATCATCGCGCAAACGCGCAATTCCATGATCATTGTCGACCAGCACGCTGCGCACGAACGGCTCGTCTACGAGCGCATGAAAAGGATGCTCGCCGACGGCGGCGTGGTGCGCCAGGGCCTCCTTATTCCTGAGATCGTTGAGCTGAGCGAGGACGAGGCGGAGGCATTGGCGGAGCGTGCGGATGAATTGGCGGAGCTCGGTCTCGTGCTGGAGCGGTTCGGCCCCAAAGCTGTGGCCGTGCGGGAGACGCCCGCTCTACTCGGCCAGACCGATGTCAAGGGGCTGGTCCGCGACCTTGCCGCCGAGATCCTGCGGGACGAGGGACGGCAGGCGCTGAAAGAGCGGCTCGAAGCGGTGTGCGCCACGATGGCCTGCCACGGCAGCGTCCGCGCTGGGCGGCGCCTCACGGCGGACGAGATGAACGCGCTGCTCCGGGAGATGGAGGCGACTCCATTCGCTGGCCAGTGCAACCACGGCCGGCCAACGTATGTGGAGCTGCAACTCAGCGACATCGAGCGGCTCTTCGGCCGGCGCTGAGGCGGTCAACTCCTCCGGGTTGCGATCAGCAGCATCACGCCGGCGATAATCAGAATGCTTCCAGGCAAGAGCCGCCAGTCGAAAACGACGGCATCAATGAGCCCAATCGACACCGCCAGGCTCTGCACGAGCGCTGCGGCGAGCGGCATGAAAGCGCTGGTGGCGATGAAGTTCTCGGTCTCTATCTTCACCACCGAGGAGAACTGCAGATAGCTCATGGTGGCGAAGATCAGCGAGCCGACGAACAAGGCCAGCACGATCGTCGGCCAATGCCAAAGGTCAGCAGGAGCCGGCAGAAGGTTGCTTCGTTCTGCAAAGCCGAGACCGACCAGCGTGGCTGCCAAACCGACGAGAAACAGGCCCGCGAGGCCGGTCACGAGAACCACCAGGCCGGTGATCCGGATTTTCTCGAAGACACTTCGGGCAGCCCGGTTCCAGGGATGAAACTCGCTCGCAAATCCGCGCAAGCAGATCGATGCTGCGGCAATGACACCGTAGAATAGGCCGATTGCCTGGGTCGAAAGATCGACTGTGAAAAGCAGTGATCCGACACCCGCGGCGACGATGGCGGCGCCGATCCACGCCCCCGTACCAGGGCTCCGCCGGAATATGATCCAGCCGAGAAGGAGCGCCAACGGAATGGATAGGCGCAGGATGATGTTGGCTTCGGCTGGCGAGAGCGTGAGCAGGATGAGGCAGAAGGAAACCTCGACCCCGATGATCCCGAGCCCGACAAACCAGCTCAATGGATTCAACATCACACGGATGGGCTCGTTGCCGGGGCCCGTGTAGATCAACATTCCGACGGCGGAGATCACAAGCGAGTAGAGGATGAAAACGATCGGGTGAGCGCCTTGTGATATCGCGAATGCGTTCGAGACGCTCAGGATGGCGATGGTGAGCACATAAAGCCCGGCCTCGATCCAGCCGCTGATGCGCTCTGCCCGGCGATCCGGGTGTTGGGGTGATGGCTTCTGCATAGCTTCCTGGACGTTCAGGGCGCACGCGCGCCGGATTGGGTTTCGTAGCGGGCAAATACAACTTGCGTGCTACCCCACGTGCGTCGGTCGATCTCTGTAAACCCTGGAGGTAGCGCAAGTTCGGCTCGATCGGATTCCTCGATCACCGCGATCGCGCCGTCGGCCAGCCAGCCGCCTTCCGCTGCGGAGGCAAGCGCCTTTTCGGCGAGCCCCTTGCCGTACGGCGGATCGGCGAAGACCAGCGTGAACCCGTTGCGGTGTCCTGCTGGGCCGAGGTCGGTGGCGTCGCGGCGGAAAATCCGCGTCACCCCAGTCAGTCCGAAAGCCTCGATATTGCGGCGAATGAGTCCGCGCGCTTCCGCATCCTGCTCCACGAACAGGCAGAAGCTGGCGCCGCGCGACAGGCCCTCGATGCCGAGCGCGCCTGTGCCGGCGAAAAGATCGAGCACCTTGGCGCCTTCGAGGGAGAAGTCCGGGATTCCGTGGGTCAGAATGTTGAAGACGGATTCCCGCACGCGGTCCGACGACGGCCGCAGCCGCAGGTCACTCGGATCCCTGGGCGAGGCGAGCGGCCGGCCACGAAACCGGCCTCCGATGACCCTCATCGTCCGTCGTCCTTGATTTCTTGCGATCCGGCGTCAGCTTCGGAAGCCGCCGACTTGCGGCGCTGCCGGCGTGCCTTCTCCTCCTCGGCGTCGTTGAGCCCCAGGAGTTTCGCGGTCCGGGGTCCAAGCTGCTCGATGAGCACACGCCGGCGTACAGGCTCGACCTCACCTGGCTTCAAGTCATGGAGCTGGAAGGGGCCGTAGGAGACCCGGATCAGCCGGTTGACCTGAAGGCCCAATGCTTTGAGCACCTTGCGCACCTCGCGGTTCTTGCCTTCCCGGAGCGCGACCGTCAGCCAGACGTTGCTGCCCTTCACCCGATCGAGCGTGGCCTCGATCGAGCCATACCGAGTCCCCTCCACCTCGATGCCATCCTTCAGCTTGTCGAGTTCGGCCTGCGTAACTTTTCCGAATGCGCGCACGCGATAACGCCGGAGCCAACCGGTCGACGGCAGCTCGAGGTGTCGTGCCAGTGCGCCGTCCGTCGTCAGTAGGAGCAGTCCCTCCGAATTGAAGTCAAGCCGGCCAACGGAAATGACCCGCGGCATCCCCTCGGGCAGGTTCTCGAAGACCGTCGGGCGCCCATCAGGATCACGGTGAGTGGTGACGAGGCCCCGCGGCTTGTAGTACCGCCAAAGCTGAACGGGCTCGAAAGCCGGCAAGGGTTTGCCGTCGACCAGCACCACGTCGTCAGGCCCAACGTCGCGCGCTGGGCTTTTCAGAACTTCGCCATTGACGGTCACACGGCCCTCGGCGATCCAACGCTCGGCTTCCCGGCGGGAACAGAGGCCTGCTCTCGCGATCGCTTTGGCGATGCGCATCGTTTGTGGCGGCCGGCCGGAAGCCTGTTGCTCGGGTTCTGACAGCTCAGAGCTGTCGCGGCCCTGCTTCAGCGGTACAGGCTTCTGCGGCTTGGCCGGCTCGGGGCGTTGGTTTCTCGCAAGCTGCTTTGATCGGCCCATTCGGGGCTCACGCATGATGAGATCGATCCGGTTTTGAAGGTGAACTTATGGCACCGACCTCCAATGGAAGCCACATGCTGATCGCCTTGGATGAGGCCCGTCGTGCGGCAGATCGCGGCGAGGTGCCGGTGGGGGCGGTGATCGTCTCGCCTGAAGGGGCCGTGGTCGCCCGCGCCGGCAACCGGACCCGGGAGCTGATGGACCCCACTGCGCATGCCGAAATCCTCGTCATCCGCGAGGCCTGCAGGGCGATCGGGTCAGAACGACTTACCGGATTCAGTCTCTACGTCACGCTCGAGCCTTGCGCCATGTGCGCAGCAGCCATCTCGTTTGCACGCATCAGGCGTCTCTACTACGGCGCCAGCGACCCCAAGGGCGGCGGCGTGGAGCACGGTGCGCGCATCTTCGCACAGCCGACATGCCATCACGTTCCAGAGATCTACTCGGGTATTGGCGAAAGAGAAGCGGCGGAGCTGCTCAAGACCTTCTTCGAGGCCCGCCGTGGTCAGGAATGAGCATCATCACCGCCGTGACCTGCCGCTCGGGACGGCCGGCGGCAAAGTTCTCGGCTTTAGTTCCGGCGCAGTC
This sequence comes from Pseudomonadota bacterium, assembly GCA_003242645.1. The sequence goes on along the minus strand of QGVC01000012.1, from coordinate 17,463 downwards.
GGCACACGCGTTTTTGGCTTCAACACAACAGCGTGGCCAGGGCTGCCGGTTTCCAACACCCGCAGGAGCTCACGCCGGAAAGTCTCCTTTGCGGGCTGGGCCGCTTCCAGAATCTCATGCGGCTTCGTGAACTCCAGCACTCCGAACTGGTCGACGGCCACCTGGATCAGGATGTCAGGCCGGCGATAGCGGAGCCGCTCGCGGGTGATGGCCTTCTGCAAGATCTGGATCGACTGCACCATGACCTCGACAGCCGTAGGTCGAGGACCGATGTCGGCTTCCGCGGTCTTCGCGTTGACGTCGATGGCGACCGTTATATCGGCCGCGCCGTCAATGAGGTCGAAGGGCAATGGATTGACAAGGCCGCCATCCACCAACGTCCGGCCGTCAATAACCACCGGGGAGAAAAGCACCGGAATAGCGATGCTGGCGGCCACGGCCGGACGGAGCGGACCGGACTCCAGCACCATCGGCTCCTGCGATGCCAGGTCGGTGGCGACGACCTTCAGGGGAATCTGGAGTTCGGAGAAGTTCTTTGCCACCTGCTCCGGAAACAGCAGCTCCAGCAACGTGGCGGAGTTGAGCAGCGCCGAGCGGACCGGCAGCACCCGCAGAAGACGTTGCACGGGCTCGGACCGCGCCGCAAAGAGCTGCCGCAGTAGATCGAAGCGCCGACCTAAGATCTCTTCCGTGTAGGCGCGGATTTGAGCGGCGGTGAGACCGGAGGCATAGGCGGCGCCGTATAGAGCGCCAATCGAGGTGCCGGCAATGACGGTCGGCTTGATGCCGAGCTCATCGAACACCTCGAGCATCAGGATATGCGCCAGCCCTCGCGCTCCGCCACCGCCCAAAGCCAACGCAACACTGGGAAAGCCAGGCGGAGTTTTACGGTCGAGGTGTTGTTGGCTCATGTCCTACCACAAGTTGAACCTTGCACGCCCGTCAAGGGCGCACTTGGTCGGGGGACGCCATCGCACCGGCTAGGCCCAATGGGTTGATCTGCTCGAACAGCATTGGAGCCGCTTTCGTTGCCTCAGAAACTTTGGCGAGAAGATGTCGAGGTGCGGTGCAAGACCTACGTCAGAGCTCCACGGTGCTAGCCGGGCTGGTCGCCGCGCTCTCGCGCGATGGCTCGCCAGCCGATGTCCCGGCGATAGAAGCCCTCCGGCCAATCGATCCGGCTGATCGCCTCGTAAACGCGGTCGCGTGCTTCACTCACGGTGCGCCCACGCGCGGCGACATTGAGCACCCGGCCGCCGTTGGCGAGGAGACGGGTGCCATCTCGCCGCGTGCCGGCGTGGAAAATCTCGACGCCAGGGACCATGGCGGCCTCCTCCAGGCCGCGGATCTCGGTGCCCTTTACCGGTGTTCCGGGATAACCCTTCGCGGCCAGCACCACAGTCAGCGCGGCGTCATCGTGCCAGCGAAGATCGAAGCTGCCCAGCACGCCATCCACCGTTGCCAGCAAAGCGGCAAGGAGGTCGGACTTGAGGCGCATCATCAGCACTTGGGCTTCTGGATCGCCGAAACGGACATTGTATTCGATGAGCTTCGGACCCTCTGCCGTGATCATTAAGCCGGCGTAGAGGACGCCCTTATAGGGCGTTCCACGCGCCGCCATGGCGGCGACCGTCGGGCGGATGATCTCGGACATGACCCGCTCCGACATCTCGGGCGTCATCACGGGAGCGGGTGAGTAGGCCCCCATACCGCCGGTATTCGGGCCCGTTTCACCGTCGAAGGCGCGCTTGTGATCCTGGGCCGTGGCGAGAGGCAGCGCATGCTTGCCGTCAACCAGCGCGAAGAAGCTCGCCTCCTCGCCCTGCAGGAACTCTTCGATCACGATCTCCGCTCCCGCCGGGCCGAAGGAGCCGCCAAAACAGGCGTCGATCGCTTTCTCTGCGTCTTCTTTCGTTTCGGCGATCACCACCCCTTTTCCCGCGGCCAATCCGTCGGCTTTCACGACCAACGGAAGGGGATGGCGCGCTGCATAAGCCTTTGCGTCGCCGGCATTCGAAAATCGGGCGTAGGTTGCCGTGGGGATGCCGAACTCCCGGCACAAGTCCTTCGTGAAACCCTTGGAGCCCTCGAGTCTGGCCGCGGCACGAGAGGGCCCGAAAACCTTGATGCCCGCCGCCGTGAGATCATCCACCACTCCGGCAACGAGCGGAGCCTCGGGGCCGACCACGACGAGGTCGATGCGGTTCTCCCGGCAGAAGGCTGCCAGCGCGCTATGGTCGGCGATGTCCAGGGGCACGCACTGCGCCACTTCGGCGATCCCGGCGTTGCCGGGCGCGCAATAGAGCGACTTGAGGAGGGGGCTCGCAGATAGGGCCCAAGCCAAGGCGTGCTCGCGGCCGCCGGAACCCAGTAGAAGAACGTTCATCAGAAGGTGTCCTGGATTTTGGGGAACGGCACTTGGACGCCGCCGCACGGCGGTCACGATGGTGTATCATCGCTGCCGCGCACCATATAGCAGAGATGATCGTGATTGAATCTGCCGCACAGCAGCGCACTGGCGCCAATGTCGCCGAGTATACCGTCTCCGAGCTCGCGAATGCGATCAAAAGAACGCTGGAGGACGGGTTCGGCTATGTGCGCCTGCGCGGTGAGGTGTCAGGCTTTCGCGGCGTCCATTCCTCTGGCCACTGCTATTTTGCCTTGAAGGACGACAAGGCGAAAATCGAGGCGGTGATCTGGCGCACCACGTGGCAGCGCCTGAAGGTCAAGCCGGAGGAGGGGATGGAGGTCGTCGTGCAAGGCCGCGTGACGACCTATCCCGGCTCTTCCAGGTACCAGATCGTCATCGAGACCCTCGAGCCGGCTGGCGTCGGCGCGCTGATGGCCGTGCTGGAAGAGCGAAAGCGCAAGCTCGCGGCCGAAGGCTTATTCGACGAGGCGCGAAAGCGGCCGCTGCCATTCCTGCCGCGTGTGGTCGGCATCATCACATCCCCGACCGGCGCCGTGATCCGCGACATGCTGCATGGGTTCAACGAGCGGTTCCCCGTGCACGTGATCGTCTGGCCGGTGCGGGTGCAGGGTGAAACCTGCTCCGCGGAGGTGACGGCCGCTATTCGCGGGTTCAATGCGCTCCCGCCCGATGGGCCGGTGCCGCGCCCTGACGTGCTCATCGTGGCGAGAGGCGGCGGCAGTCTGGAGGATCTTTGGGGCTTCAATCACGAGGCCGTCGTCCGTGCTGCCGCGGAGAGCGAGATTCCGCTCATCTCGGCCGTTGGTCACGAGACTGACTGGACCCTGATCGACTTCGCTGCCGACGCGCGCGCACCGACGCCGACCAAGGCCGCGGAATGGGCCGTGCCGAAGCATTCGGAGCTTGTCGAGGCCACCACCTCCCTGGCTCTGCGCCTTGTAAGCGGCATGCGGCGGGTCATCGAAGGCGCCCGGACGCACCTCAAAGCGGCTGCCCGCGGCCTTCCGCGCCGGGAGGATCTGCTCGCTTTGCCCCGGCAGCGGTTCGATGCCGTGGAGCAGCGGTTGGGCCGCGCGTTGCTCGCCAACACCCGCGCGCACGCGATGCGCCTCGCACGCGTGTCCTCCCGGCTCCATCCTCGCCTGCTGGAAGCGCGGCTGCATCGCTGCCGCGACCGGCTCGAGGCACTCAGCCGCCACAGCCGCGATGCCCTCTCGCGGCTCGCAGGCGCGCGCCGCTCGCGTTACGAGCGCGTGGCGGGAAGGCTCAGCATCGAGTCCGTCCGCGCCCGGCTCCTCCGCGGACGTGAAAGGCTTGCGAGTTCCGCCACCCGCGCGGAGCAGGCCTTCAGGAGCCGGGTTGCCCACGAGCGCGCCCGGCTAGCGGGACTATCGAAGCTGCTCGTGTCACTCAGCTATCAAGGTGTGCTCGAGCGCGGCTTTGCCCTGGTGCGGGATATGAATGGCCGCACGATTCGGAGTGTCAGCGCCGTTGGCCGGGGGGCGGAAATCCAGGTGGAGCTTGCGGATGGGTGCATTGACGCCGACGTTCGCGATGTCAGGACGAGCAAGGCTCCACCCGAGGGGACGGTGTCGCGTATTGTCGATCCATCGCAGGTGCGTTTACCGAGGCGCAAGCGCAGCAGTCCTGACGAGGGGCAGGGGAGCCTTTTTTGATCTGCGCGTCATGGCGCTTTGTCACCTGACCTTGACGGAGTGGTCGTCATTGGCAATCTCAACGATGTTCATCAAGACGCCGCCGGGGAAATCGCTGGAAACCATCGAAAATGAATCGGTTCGAAAAGCTGTTCGGCACACATGGTGAAGCGCGCGTCCGGTATCTGGACGGCGAATTCCAAGTCCTGTCTCCCGGCGACTATGTCCGCTGCGCCGTGACCGGCCAGCAGATTCCCTTGCAAGATTTGCGCTATTGGAGCGTCGAGCTGCAGGAAGCGTATGCCTCCCCCGAGGCCTCTCTAAAGCGCTATCTCGAGCTTCGGGCGAAGCGGAAAGGCTCCTCTGATCGGAAATCACAAACCCCGGCCGCTGAGACGGACGACCGGGGCTCTTGAGTCCGGGGAGACGATCGGCCGAGGCTCATCGGCCGAAGAACGGCTTAGTGCTTGTGGTGCTTGTGGTGGTGATGATGGTGCTTATGCGGGTGCCAGCAATAGCCAATCACGCGTCGGGACACCACGCGTCCGCGCCAATTGATCCGCATGAGAACACGACGGCCATGGACACAGCGCACGACAGTGCGGGTGTGAGGCCGCCACGAGACGTTCTGAACTAGGTCTGAGCCATTTTGAACGCCAAGGGCTGCTGCAGCGCCGACTGGTGCCGCAGAGGCCATGGGGCCCAAGCCTAGAGTCGCTGCTGCGGCCACAGCGGCGAAAATGGCTGACTTCAGCTTCATGATGAAAACTCCTGTCGTTCTGTTCCATCCAGCTTGGTCCGGGACAGGGGCGTCCCGATGATGTGAGCCTTGCACGGAGGACATGAACGGCACCGGAGCGCGTCATTCATCTGACGTTCAGGCGGAATTTTCGGGGCCGGTGCTCACTTTCTTTGGCTGAGCCGGAATAGGAGAAAATGGTCCGAAATCACGGCTGAAATTCACCCGATATCCCGGAGATTAGGGTGGCTTTTCGCGATTTCCCAATAGCCGGAAATAGTTTCTGTACGAATTTCAATACCGGCAGAAGTGACGACGTTGAGCGGAGAAGCTGCCTTATAGCGAAAACCGTCGCGAGCTTGAGAGCAGGGCGAGAACCGATCCTCGAACGGCCCACGTTGAGGAGGAGTATGCCTTCCGGTGGTAGCGGGAGGCGGATTCGAACCGCCGACCTAGGGATTATGAGACCCTCGCTCTAACCAACTGAGCTATCCCGCCATCCGGCCGAAATACCGATCTGGCCGCGATATAAGGAGCGGTTCCGTTGCCTGTCAAGCAAGCCTAGACTGCACGAAGGACCCCCCGCTCCATCGAGGTTCTGAGGCCAGCTACGCTGTGATGTTCGCTTGCGAAGCCGGATGCTTCTTGCGCATCCGGAGCATTGTGAAAATGCCCATGGGCCGGAGCGCGCGTCGCTCGATCACCTCGAGGTCATCGCAGACGAGCACGCGGTTCAGGTCGAAGACAGGGCGCCAGCCCAAACGGTCCGCGAAGGGCGCCATGCGGCGCTCAACCCATCCCCGAAAGCCTTCATCCTGGCTGAAGTGGTTCACCAGGATGACCTCGCCGCCGGGCTTGCACACGCGAGCCAGCTCACGCATGACGCGCTCCGGTTCCGGCACGACAGTGATCACATACATCGCGACCACCGTCTCGAATGAGTTGTCGGCGAAGGTGAGATGGCCGGCGTCCATCTCGTAGAGTCCGGCGACGTTATCGAGGCCCTCGTTCGCCACGCGAGCCCGCGCCTTCTCCAGCATGTCCGGCGAGAGGTCGATGCCGACGATCTCCAGGTGCTTGGCATAGAGCGGGAGCGAAAGGCCGGTGCCTACGCCCACCTCCAGCACGCGGCCGGTGCGCCCGTTGATGATCTCGACCGCATGCTTGCGCCCCTCGGCGGCGATCCTGCCGAAGGTCTGGTCGTAGATCGGAGCCCAGCGGCGGTAGGCGCTGAGCACAGAGGATTCATCCAGACGCTCTGCAGCCTTTGCAGCCAACGCTCCCGCGAGCGAGCCGCGACTATGCTTCTCAGTTCGAACTCGACCGCCAAACACTGTGCTCTCCTGGATTTTCTTTGAGTTATCCGGCCTGTGTCACTGACCCGGGGCGCCCGCGGCAACGGGCTCCGCGGTCAGCCGTGCGTCTTCTTCGCCCATGGTCGCGCGCGTGCGCGCGATCCACCCTCCCCCTAGGATGCGGGCCTCTGGCCCGGCGTCCTCGTAAAAAACGCAGGCTTGACCCGGCGCAACGCCGTGCTCGCCGCCGGGTACGAGAACTCGGGCACGGCCGGGCCGTTCATCGAATACGAGCACGGCATCAATAGGCGCGTGGGTTGACCGGATTCTGGCGCGGATGGGTAGCCCGCCGTTCGCCGCCGCATCGGCTTCGGCCGGAGAGCCGAGCCAGTTCACGTCCCTCAACTCGATGACCTCGGTTCGCAGAGCCTCGCGGGGCCCGACCACTACCTGCCTGCGCTCGGCATCGAGCCGAACGACGTAGAGCGGCTCGCCGCTGGCAATCTTCAGACCCCGGCGCTGGCCCACCGTGTAGCGGATCACACCTTCGTGCCGGCCGAGCACCCGGCCGTCGACATGGACGATATCGCCCGGCTCGGCGGCTCCCGGGCGAAGGCGCTCAATAAGGTCGGCATAACGGCCGGAGGGAACAAAGCAGATGTCCTGGCTGTCTGGCTTTGCCGCCACCGGCAAGTCGAACTCGCGGGCAAGCTCGCGCACCTGCGCCTTGCGCATGCGACCGAGGGGGAACCAGAGGCGCTCGAGCTGCTCGCGCGTGGTCGCGAAGAGGAAGTAGCTCTGGTCGCGGTCGGCATCGATTGCTCGCCGCAGCTCCGGTCCGTACGGCCCGTCTCGCCGCTGAATATAGTGCCCGGTCGCCAGGACATCGGCGCCAAGCTCGGTCGCTGTATCGAGAAGGTCCCGAAACTTGATCTTCTGATTGCAGGTCACACAGGGGATGGGCGTCTCGCCGGCCAGGTAGCTGTCGGCAAACTCCGAAATGACAGAGCTTTCGAACCGGCTCTCGTAATCCAGGACGTAGTGCGGGATGCCGAGCTTCTCAGCCACGCGACGGGCGTCGTGGATGTCCTGGCCGGCACAGCAGCTCCCCGGGCGGGCCGTAGCCGCGCCATGGTCATAGAGCTGCAAGGTGATGCCGATGACGTCGTGGCCTTCGCGCTTCAGGAGGGCTGCCACCACGGAGGAGTCCACGCCGCCGGACATGGCAACGACGACACGCCGCTTTGCGCTGCGCGCCGCGATCTCGCCTGCCTCTGCTGACGTCGTCACCTCAGAACACGCCTTCAATGAACTACGACCATTCTGAATGCTGGACTGGTGCCTCAAAACGGCGCGTGGATAGCCATACAACTCCGGTGGCGCTTCCTCCAGATGGCGACACATATGGCGCCATTACTCGCAAGAGGCAAGCCGCCATCAGGACCTTCACCCTGCGGTGAAACGGAGCCTGCATTGAGGCGAGCAGCCGGCCGGTCGAGGCGTCGATCCATTGTAAAGGTTAACGCTGAGGTCACAAATTGCTACACAAGCTTAGATGTTATGTTTACCTAACGACTTAGAACGAAATTAAGATGGGCAGAGCAGGATGGGGGGACATGGCGAGTGTGTATTGCGTAGAGTGTCATGTCCGAGCAACAGTACCGTTCGAGAGTTCGCTACGTCATTGGGCCTGATGGGAGTCCGCTGACGATTGCAGACCTTCCTCCGCGCGATACCAAGCGCTGGGTCATCCGTCGGAAGGCGGAGGTCGTGGCGGCCGTTCGCGGGGGCCTGTTGAGCCTGGAAGAGGCTTGCGAGCGCTATTCCCTCTCGGTGGACGAGTTCCTGAGTTGGCAGCGTTCGATCGATAAGCACGGGCTGCCCGGCCTGCGTGCGACGCGCATTCAGGATTACCGAGACTGATCCACCTTTCCTAGTGTTCTTCCTAGTTTCTCCGTGCCCGCAAACGTGAGCCCGGCCCGCGGCCGGGAACGCGATTTGCTGGCCATTGGCCGTGCCGGTGGCGAAGGCGTCAGCGTGAGCCTGACGTCTCTCCGCCGCGGGCCCAGAACTATTCGGGGCCGAACGGCTTGGTTTTACTTCAATCTACTGAGAACACGTTCACTCCAACGCTCGAATACAGCTGTTGATCGAGCGTGCCGGACTTCTGCTGGCTTATCGAACCAAGCCGCTCGCGGGGACGCTGCTACCGACCGAACCGATTGATCACGGCACAAACCCGCGGAACCAATGCTGGCCCGCGGGTCGGCATGCAGACAAGCTCGTGGAAATTCAATCGCTTAGCGGACGATGTGGCTTGACTCGCGCTCCGAGCGGCGTGGCATGCGGTCGAAGTCGCGCTGAGCTTCAGATGCCGTGAGCTTGTCCAGATCTGCCCAGGCATCGTCGCGTTCACGAATGGCAATCTCAAGAGTCTTCTGGAGATTGGCAATCGAGGCCCGCAGGTTGTCGCGGCGCTGAGCTGCAGCCTTGGCGAGGGTGGAGTAGGCGAAGTGGGACTTGTCGCGGATGCCGGTACGCTCCTCCTCCGCTTGGACCTGCCGGTCGAGCTCCATGGCCATGTGCTCGAACTCGCGGATCATTTGCTCGATGTCCGCCACCTTGCGGCGCTTCTCCTCTGCAGCAAAGCGCTTGATGCGGAGGCTGGTGTCCCGAGATTTCATGTTCGATACCCCTAACATATTCGAACAATGCCTGACTTAGACTTGATGTACAAAATGCATGCCAGGCGACGCCTGAGGCTCTCGCCGCTTCTTTCCTGCTGGTCCGACCCGCGTTGACCCACCCACGCCAGCAAGGGAGTTTTCACTATTAACGTACAGACCACCAATTAAGTTGCGGTAAAGTCACTTCAGTCTGCTGACAAAATTTTCGGCGGCGAGATGGCTCCAAATGGCGTCCGTGACTCTAGGGCAAGCCGCCGAATTCTGATAATCCTTTGATTCGGTGGATGATCACGCGTGCCGGCCGGTCTTGGGGGGACCGGTCTCGGATTGTGCACCGTCTGCCTGCGCGTTCTCGCCATTTGAGGGACTGACAACATCGTAGCACGACCCAAACGGGCACCACGGGTTGCTCGTTGAGAAGTCGTATTTGGTCGAACCCAAATTGGCGCGTAGTAGGTGCCTGGCACTGATGTTGTTCAGCCAAGTTATGCGCAGTAGAGTTATTTGATCAGGCTTTGTTAACCTCTGATCTGTTAAAGTTTCACGAGGTAGTTATGGCAGTTAGTGGTGCGTGCTCTTCTGAACGGGGCAGCGGGCCTGGAACAAACCGGGCTCTCGAAGAGAGGAATAGCATGAGAGTCCTTCTGATCGAAGACGATAGCGCCACGGCGCAGAGCATCCAGTTGATGCTCCAGTCGGAGGGCTTCAACGTATACACGACTGATCTCGGCGAGGACGGTGCAGACCTCGGCAAGCTCTACGACTACGACATCATTTTATTGGATTTGAACTTGCCAGACATCAGCGGCTACGAAGTACTCAAGACACTTCGGGTCAGCAAGGTCACCACTCCCATTCTCATCCTGTCGGGCTTGGCCGGTATTGAAGATAAGGTTCGCGGGCTGGGCTTCGGTGCAGACGACTATATGACGAAGCCGTTCCACAAGGACGAGCTGGTGGCCCGCATTCACGCCATCGTGCGGCGCTCGAAGGGGCACGCCCAGTCCGTGATCCGGACGGGCGAGGTCTGCGTCAACCTCGACACGAAGACGGTCGAAGTGAACGGGCAGCGGGTGCACTTGACGGGCAAAGAGTACCAGATGCTCGAGCTGCTCTCCCTGCGCAAGGGGACCACGCTGACGAAGGAGATGTTCCTCAACCATCTCTACGGCGGCATGGACGAGCCGGAGCTGAAGATCATCGACGTCTTCATCTGCAAGCTGCGCAAGAAGCTTCAGGCCGCCACGGGCGGCAAGCACTACATCGAGACGGTGTGGGGACGCGGCTACGTCCTCCGCGATCCCAGCGACGAGCATGCGGCTGCTTGAGCAGTCTGCTGTCAGGTCGGATTTCGCGAGACAGGGGGCCGCGGGCCCCCTTGCTCTTTGATGGGGTGGAGCCTTGCGGCGGAATGAGCTAAGCAGGCCGCCTTGGCAGTGAGGACGGCAGTCATGGCAGCAGGGCTCAAAGCGGCGATCGTCTCGGTAACGCCATTTCAGCAAAACTGCACGTTGATTTGGGACCCGACGACGAATGGGGGAGCCGTTGTCGACCCGGGCGGGGATCTCGACCGCGTTCAGGCAGCGATCGCCAAAGCCGGCATGACGGTCGAGAAGATCATTTTGACCCATGGGCACATTGATCATGCCGGAGGGGCCGCCGACCTCAGGGACGCTCTCGGTGTGCCGATCGAAGGACCGCACGAGGCTGATCGCTTTCTGCTGGATGGTCTGGAAGAGCAGGGCCGCGTTTATGGCATGAAGGCCCGAGCCGTCGCACCCGACCGCTGGCTCAAAGAAGGGGATACCGTCGAGGTGGCAGGCCACCGGTTCTCGGTGTTGCATTGCCCGGGCCATTCGCCGGGGTCGGTCGTCCTCTACAACTCAAGTCAGCGGTTCGCGCTGGTGGGCGACGTGATCTTTCGCGGATCGATCGGGCGGACCGACTTTCCTTACGGCGATCACGACGCGCTGATCACCGCGATCAAGACCAAGCTGCTGCCGCTCGGGGACGATGTCGCGTTCATCTGCGGTCACGGCCCGACGAGCACTTTCGGCGCCGAGCGCGTTTCGAACCCGTTCTTGGTTTGAGCGCTATCGGTTACCGGAGGAGACCGTCGAGAACGAAGCTCCGGTGAGGCTTGGGCGCTGCGCCTGCGGGCTTGCCCTGGCCTGAATCCGCCTGAGCGGTGGTGTCCGCCTGTGGGTTTGGCGGGGCTTCGAGAGAACCGCGCACCCCGCAGCCCGCGACTGCGAGCGCCGCGGCGATCGAGATGCCCACCACAACTGCTCTGCCCATTCTCACCTGCTCATGCTCAGGCTCTATACGAGCCACCAGCAATTGTGCCGAAACGAGCCGCCTTCGGCTTCGGCACTCGGCACTGTAGCGTTTTGATGTGTCAGCGGCCAATATGTTTAGGCCGCTCCATACATTTTCTAGGTCCGCTGTGGCGCGAGGCCCGCACCTCCTGGACGGGTCTGCGGTTCAGCTCAGGCTGGCGCAGAAGCGTTGGATGCGCTTGCAAGCCTCCTCCAAGGCGTCCGTCGACGTCGCATAGGAGATGCGGAAATAGGGCGACATGGCAAACGCGGCGCCATGGACGCAGGCTACACCTTCCTCATCGAGGAGCGCCGTGACGAAGTCCTCGTCGTTCTTGATGGTGACGCCCTTTGGGGTCTTCTTGCCGATCAGCTCCTCGCAAGACGGATAGACGTAGAACGCGCCTTCCGGCTTCGGGCACTTGATGCCGCGCGCCTGATTGAGCATCGACACCACAAGGTCCCGCCGCTGCATGAACACCTTGTTATTGCGCTCGATGAAGTCCTGCGGGCCGGTCAGCGCCTCCACAGCCGCCCATTGCGTGATGGAGCAGGGGTTCGAGGTCGACTGCGACTGCAACTTGCACATCGCCTTGATGAGCGGCTCCGGCCCGCCTGCGTAGCCCAGTCGCCAGCCGGTCATGCAGTAGGCCTTGGAGAGCCCGTTCAAGGTGAGCGTGCGCTCGTAGAGACCCGGCTCGACCTGGGCGGGCGTCCAGAACTTATGGCCGTCGTACAGGAGATGCTCGTACATGTCGTCGGACAGCACCCAGACGTGGGGGTGCCGCATCAAAACGTCCGTGAGCGCCTTGATCTGGTCCCTCGAGTAGGCCGCGCCGGTCGGATTGCAGGGCGCGTTGAAGATGAACCACTTGGTCCGCGGCGTGATCGCCTTCTCCAGGTCTTCCGGCTGAAGCCTATAGCCATTCTCGATGCGGCAGGGTGCAAATACCGGCTTCCCGCCGCCGAGCAACACGATATCGGCATAGGACACCCAGCAGGGCGCCGGAATGACAACCTCGTCCCCCGGATTGAGCGTCGCCATCAAGGCATTGTAGAGCACCTGCTTGCCGCCAGTGCCGACGGATATCTGCGAGGTCTTGTACTCAAGGCCGTTTTCTCGCTTGAACTTGGCGACGATCGCCTCCTTCAACTCAGGAATGCCGTCGACATCCGTGTACTTCGTCTTACCCTCCTGCATCGCACGAATGGCGGCTTCCTTGATGTTGATGGGGGTGTCGAAGTCCGGCTCGCCGGCCGAGAGCGAGATGATATCGCGGCCCTGGGCTTTGAGCTGACGCGCCTTGGTCGAGACCGCGATGGTTGCGGAAGGTTGAATGCGGTTCAGGCTCTCAGCGAAAAAGCCCATGGCTGCCTCACGTTCATAGGATGCATCGCGTTGCGATGCAGAATCATCATCCTCCGATATAGATTGAAACAATCGCCGAGGCACATCCTCCTTCTGCAAGGAACTGGTTGAGGACGCGAAGCTCGGCGACGGCGGGAACCAGTCCGCTCCATCCGCCGGAATTCGGATGGATATGCGACCCAGCCCGCTTCAATCCGGGGTGACACTACTAGGCGCAGGCCGAGGCCGGGGCAAGTGCGTTGCTGTGTTGCAGCCTCGATTTGCCGTAGTTTTCGTCACCCCTGCGCCGGTCACCACCCCTTGAAAGGTGTCTCCGGCACCGGGGTCAGGGGCGGCTTTCGCTCGAGATAAGCTTTCAGGTTGTCGACGACGAGCTGGCCCATCTTGTTGCGCGTGTGAACCGAGGCCGAGCCGACGTGCGGCAGCAGCACTGCATTTGGCAGCGTGAGAAACTCGGGGTTGATCCTCGGCTCGTTCAGGAACACGTCGAGCCCCGCCGCATGAATCGTGCGGTTCCGGAGTGCGTTGATGAGCGCTTGCTCGTCGACGCATGAACCGCGTGCCATGTTGATGAGGATTCCACGGGGGCCGAGCGCCTCCAGCACGGCGGCATCGACGATGTTCCTTGTCTCCGGGCCGCCGGGCGTGATGACAATGAGCGTATCGACCGCCTTCGCCAGCTCCACAGCAGTCGGATAGTAGGGATAGGGCAGGTTCTCCCGCCGGTGCCGAGCGCAGTAGGAGACCGGCACGGCGAACGCTTCCAGACGCCGGGCAATCGCCATGCCGATGCGGCCCATGCCAAGGATGCCGACGCTCCGGTCGCGCAAGCTGGCTTGTGTGAGCGGGTAATCGCCTTCGGTGGCCCACTTGCCTTCCCTCAGCCAGCGCTCCGCCTGGGACAGCTCGCGCACGGTCATAAGGAGCAACCCGAGCGTGGTATCGGCCACCTCCTCCGTCAGCACGTCGGGCGTATTGGTGACGATGATGCCGCGCTTGCCCGCCGCCGCCGCATCCACGCTGTCGTAACCGACGCCGAAATTGCCGATGATCCTGAGCTTCGGCAGCTTTGCCATCAGCGCGTCATCAACCTTCACGCCCGTGTGGCCACCCGTGCAGATCGCTTCGATGCTGTCGCCTACCTTTGCGAGCGTCTCGTCCAAGTCCGCCGGCTGAGCCAACCGGTGCACGGTGAAGGCCTCATCGAGTTGCTCCTCAATCAGCTTCATCATTCGGCCGGTCATCAGCAGAGCAGGCTTGGTCATCGTACTCTCTCTCCAGCGGCAATCCTTCCTTCGTGCCTGCGTCGTAACATTCGCTCGAGAGTGGTTCAATGACTGTGCCGCCTTGCCAACTCAGCCCTGGCGCGTGACAAGCGGGAGTTATGAGCGACCGGAGGTACGACGTTGCGATCATTGGCGCTGGGCACAACGGGCTCACGTGCGCAGCGTATCTGGCTGGCGCCGGGCTCAAGGTGATCGTGCTCGAAAAGAACGAGGTCGTCGGCGGCGCTGCACTGACGGAGGAATTCCATCCAGGGTTTCGCAATTCCGTTGCCGCCTACACGGTCAGCCTCCTCAACCCGAAGGTGATCGCTGATCTGCAGCTCGAAAAATTCGGGCTCAGGATTATCGAGCGTCCGGCCGCTAATTTTTGGCCCATCGATGCCGAGCGTGGCCTGCTGATGCCCTATGGAGTTGCCGGGCGCCAAAAGGCGATCGCGGCCTTTTCGAAACGCGATGCTGAGCGATTGCCAGCTTACGACGCGGCGTTGGAGCGCGCGGCGGCAGTGCTGCGTGACCTCGTTCTGCGGACGCCGCCCAACGCAGGTGGCGGAATCCTCGAGCTGATCAAGGCTGCCGGGCTTGGCCGCCGGCTGCTTGGGCTAAGCGTCGAAGATCAGCGACTGCTCATCGATTTGTTCACCAAGAGCGCCGCCGACTATCTCGCCAGCTGGTTCGAGAGCGATATTGTGCAGGGCGCCTTCGCCTTCGACAGCATCGTCGGCACCTTCGCGTCCCCCTTCACTCCGGGAACGGCTTATGTCCTGCTGCACCATTGCTTCGGCGAGGTGAATGGGAAGCCGGGCGTGTGGGGTCACGCCGTCGGCGGCATGGGGGCCATTACGCAGGCGATGTGTGCTGCTGCCCAGGCCCGCGGAGCAGTGGTACGGACCAGCGCGCGCGTTGCGCAAATCAAGGTGACCGAAGGGCGGGCCTCTGGGGTGGTGCTCGAATCAGGCGAGACGATCCAGGCGCGGGTCGTTGCCGCCAACATCCCGCCGAAGCTGCTTTTTCGCGATCTCGTGCCGGATGGGGCCATTTCACCCGAGCTGCGGGCGCGTTTTCTCGGCTTGAAATCGGGCTCAGGCAGCTTTCGGATGAACGTGGCGCTGTCGGAGCTACCCGATTTTCTTTGCCTACCGGGTAAGGAGCCGCAGGCGCACCATGGCTCCGGCATCATCATTGGGCCGACCATTTCCTATCTGGAGCGGGCCTACATCGATGCGCGTCTGCATGGCTGGTCGCGCGAGCCCATCATCGAAATGCTCATCCCCTCGACGCTCGATCCGTCTCTCGCCCCATCGGGCCGGCACGTCGCGAGCCTGTTTGTTCAGCATGTGGCACCGCATCTGCCCGATGGCCGGAGCTGGGACGAGGCGAAAGAAGAGTTCGCCGATCTCGTCATCGATACCGTCAACCGCTACGCACCGAACTTCAAGGCAAGTGTGATCGCCCGGCAGGTGCTATCGCCGCTCGATCTAGAACGCCGCTTCGGCATGGTCGACGGCGACATCTTCCACGGCCAGTTGTCGCTCGATCAGCTCTTCTTCGCGCGCCCTGTGCTCGGCTACGCCGATTACCGGATGCCAGTACCCGGCCTGTACCTGTGCGGCTCGGGGGCTCACCCGGGCGGGGGCGTCACCGGCGTCCCGGGTCATAATGCAGCGCGCGAAATCATTCGCGATCTGCGGGGTTGGCTTAGGGCACACTGACGGCGGCGGTCTGCTCGCCGCGACCTGGGTGCCGACTTCCAGAAGCCTTGCCGGAAAGAGAAAGGGCCGCGCCGGTCGCCCGGTACGGCCCCTCCGTCCAAGGTCTGGGGAGACCTGAATTACATCATGTCCATGCCGCCCATGCCGGGAGCAGCGGGAGCCTCCTTCTTCTTCGGAGCCTCGGCCACGCCAGCTTCCGTGGTGATGAGCAGGCCAGCGACGGAAGCAGCATCCTGGAGGGCCGTGATCACGACCTTGGCCGGGTCGATGATGCCCTTCTCGATGAGGTCGCCGTACTCGTCGTTCTGCGCATCGTAGCCGAAGTTGTACGACTTCGACTCGAGCACCTTGCCGACCACGATCGAGCCCTCGACGCCGGCGTTCTCGGCGATCTGGCGGATCGGAGCCTGAAGAGCCCGCTTGATGATCTGGATGCCGGCATCCTGATCTTCGTTCTCGCCCTTGACGTTGATGGCCGCAGCGGCCCGGAGCAGCGCAACACCACCGCCCGGAACAACGCCAGCCTCAACAGCGGCGCGGGTGGCGTTCAGCGCGTCGTCGACGCGATCCTTACGCTCCTTAACCTCGACCTCGGTCGCACCGCCGACCTTGATCACCGCAACGCCACCAGCGAGCTTCGCCAGGCGCTCCTGCAGCTTCTCGCGGTCATAGTCGGACGTGGTCTCCTCGATCTGCACCTTGATCTGGGCGACGCGGGCCTCGATGTCCTTCTTCTTGCCGGCGCCGTCGACAATGGTTGTGTTGTCCTTGTCGATGGTCACCCGCTTGGCGCGGCCCAGCATGTCAAGCGTGACGTTCTCGAGCTTGATGCCGAGGTCTTCGGAGATGACCGTGCCGCCCGTGAGGATCGCGATGTCCTCCAGCATGGCCTTGCGGCGATCGCCGAAGCCCGGAGCCTTCACAGCGCAGACCTTCAGGCCGCCGCGCAGCTTGTTGACGACGAGCGTGGCCAGAGCCTCACCCTCAACGTCCTCAGCGATAATGAGCAGCGGCTTGCCGGTCTGAACGACGGCCTCAAGCACCGGCAGCATGGCCTGCAGGCCCGACAGCTTCTTCTCGTGGATCAGGATGTACGGATCCTCGAGCTCGGCCACCATCTTGTCGGCGTTGGTGATGAAGTACGGCGAGAGGTAGCCGCGATCGAACTGCATACCCTCGACGACCTCAAGCTCGGTCTCGAGGCTCTTCGCCTCCTCGACGGTGATCACGCCCTCGTTGCCGACCTTCTGCATGGCCTCGGCGATCATCTTGCCGATCTCGCTCTCGCCGTTGGCCGAGATGGTGCCGACCTGCGCGACCTCGTCCGAGCTCTTCACCTTCTTGGCGCGCTTCTGGATCTCCTCGACCGCCTGTGCGACCGCCTTGTCGATGCCGCGCTTCAGGTCCATCGGGTTCATGCCGGCGGCAACGGCCTTCAGGCCCTCGCGGACGATCGCCTGAGCAAGAACGGTTGCAGTCGTGGTGCCGTCACCCGCGACGTCGTTCGTCTTGGATGCGACCTCGCGGACCATCTGGGCGCCCATGTTCTCGAACTTGTCCTCAAGCTCGATCTCCTTGGCGACCGTGACACCGTCCTTCGTGGTCCGGGGGGCACCGAAGGACTTCTCGATGACGACGTTGCGACCCTTCGGGCCGAGCGTCACTTTCACAGCGTTCGCGAGGATGTCTACGCCGCGCATCATGCGCTCACGCGCATCTGCAGCGAACTTGACCTCTTTGGCTGCCATAGGTGGCTACTCCTGGTTGGGGGTTGTTCGGGAAAGGATGAGATCGCTCAGTCGTGAAGGTGTGCTCTTCGCACGCCGACGGCTTTCTCAATCCCTCGTAATCTTCACTGTAAGCATTTGACCTGCGGACGGGGCTGGCTCACTTGTCCAGCACGCCCATGATGTCGCTCTCCTTCATGATGAGCACTTCCTGCCCATCGATCTTGACCTCGGGCCCGACCACCTT